>JALSQB010000035.1 GCA_026985655.1 Campylobacteraceae bacterium
ATGTCCTTTTTGGCTTAAAAAGTCTAACTCCTCTTTGGTCGCTTGAACAGCATGGGTAAAGTGCGTAGGCACTTGGTTAAATGCGTTCATAAACTCTTCTATGTTGGTGACAGGCGTTGAAGTGTTAAAAAACTTTTGAAAAAATCCTAAAAAATCCCCTTTTCCCTCTTCAAGCCATTCGCGTTCTGCTTGTGACTCTAAAAAGTGAGCCGAAAGTGGAAGTCTCTCTTTTTTAGCAACGCTTATGGCACGTTGAAGCACAATAGGGTGAACGGAGTAGGGCGAATGAATGGCAATAGCAGGGATAATTCCCTCATTGACACAATTTTTAGATTCAGCCAAACGCTCTAAAAAGTCACCATAGAGCATGTCAGCCGTGGTGGCATTTGAGCCGATGAGTTCGTTAAAGAAAATGACCTTTTGAGGGGTTTTTGTACAGACCTCTAATTCTGTTCCAAAGGAGGAGATAGCCCCAAAAGTAGTCACTCCTGAACGCATCATCTCTTGAGTGGCATTCATCATCACTTCATTGTCACAACTTCCGACTAACGCTTCACGGTTTTCAATGACCGAGTCTAGCCATGGCATAAACTCCCCATACTGAAGTGTGGTTTTGTTGGCAGAAAATTCTAAATGCACATGGGTGTTAATAAACCCTGGGTAGAGAACGGAGTTTTCTTCTGTTGCTTCAACTTTTGCGTTAGGATATAGTTCTTGTAAATTTTCTAGGCTATCTATGGCTTGGATTTTTTCATCAAAAGCTACGGCTAGGTTTTCTTGAAAAGTATTATTAATGTAAAAGTAGGTAGGGTTGATAATGGTCATGGTATGTTCTCAAATTTTTAGAAAATTATACTACAATAAAATCAAAAAAGAATACTTATATGAATTTCATCGACTTCCATGCCGACACAGCCACGCTTATACTTGAAAAAAATCAAGAACTTAAAAAAAACAGTTTAAAAATTGACATTGAAAAACTTCAAAAGGGCGAAGCGTTAGCTCAATTTTTTGCGATGTATATAGATGCTAAAAAAGTAGAGAGTTCTTATGATTATTGCATTAAGATGTTAAGTAAATTTAAAAGTGAACTCGAAAAAAATAGCGATAGTATTGCTTTATGTAGAAGCTATGATGATTTAGAACAAGCCCAAAAAGAGCATAAAATAGGGGCTTTGTTAAGCATAGAAGAGGGAGAGGCTTTAGAGGGGTCATTAGATAAATTACGTTTTTTTAAAGAACAAGGGATTTCAGCCATTACACTTACTTGGAATTATGAAAATGCTTTGGGTTACCCTAATTTTGAATGGACACATCAACACAAAGGCTTAAAAGCAAAAGGCATAGAAGTTATTGAGGAGATGAACCACTTAAAGATGCTCATTGATGTTTCTCATTTGAGCGATGGAGGTTTTGAAGATGTATTAAAACATAGTAAACAGCCTTTTATTGCGACGCATTCAAACGCAAGAAGCATTACCAATCACCCACGAAATTTAAGTGATGAAATGCTCAAGAAATTGGCAAATGTTGGGGGCTTAACAGGCATAAATTTTTATAATAACTTTTTAAATCCTACGCTAGAGGTGGCTTATATTGAAGATATGGTAAGACATATAAAGCAGATAAAAAAGATTGCAGGAGTAGAAGTCATCGGCTTGGGTTCAGACTTTGATGGCATTCCCAATGAAGTTGAGATGGAAGATGCCTCACAAATGGGAAAACTGGCTGATGCTCTTTTAAAAAATGGCTTCTCTTCTAGTGAAGTTGAGAAGATATTTTTTAAAAATGGTTTGAGAATTTTAAAAGAGGTATTGGCTTAATCTATATGCATTACCGAATAAACATCACAGCCCATACCATCACGACCTTTTAGAAAATCAAGTTCTAAGATGAAACAAGCCTCTACACAGTTTGCACCTACTTTTCCAATGAGTGAGGCGGCTGCTTTGGCTGTTCCTCCTGTTGCGATGAGGTCGTCTATAAGTAGAACTTTGGCGTTTTCTTTTGGAAAGGCATCAATGTGAACTTCTACTTCGTCTGTTCCGTACTCTAAAGCATATTTTTCAGCCACGGTGGTGTAGGGGAGTTTTCCTTTTTTTCTTACAGGAACAAAACCGATATTGAGTCTATCGGCTAAGATAGAGCCAAAAATAAATCCTCTTGCGTCAATTCCTGCTACATAGTCTAAGTTGTAAGATTTGTAGCGTTCTTCCAAATGGTTCATAAGGGTTTTTAGGGCTTGATTGTTGTTAAGTAGGGTTGTTATGTCTTTAAATACAATGCCTTCTTTGGGAAAGTCGGGAATGTCTCTGATGCTCTCTTCAAGTATTTTTTTATCTTCTATGCTTAATGTTATCATTAAAGAACCTTTATATTAAATTATGTTTTATTTTTTAACAGTATAGCAAAAATCAACCAATATTAAGAGCCTTTGGCTAAAATTGCGTCTTAAAATAGAGGTCTTAAAATATGGCAAAAAAACGAGTACTTGTAAAGTTTTCTGGTGAAGCATTGGCTGGTGAGAATGGGTATGGAATTGATACGCAAATCTTACATTTTATCTCAAAAGAGATAAAACTTTTAATAGACAATGGAATTGAAGTCGCCGTAGTTATTGGTGGTGGAAATATCATTCGTGGTGTTTCAGCTGCTGCAGATGGAATCATTAAAAGAACTTCTGGTGACTACATGGGAATGTTGGCAACTTGTATTAATGGTATTGCATTACAAGAAGCCTTTGAGCATGCAGGTTTAGATGCACGGTTACTTTCAGCAATTGATATGCAAGAGATTGGTGAGTCGTTTATTGTACGTCGTGCTAAAAGACACCTTGAAAAAGGTCGTGTGGTTGTTTTTGCTGGTGGTACAGGTAACCCGTACTTTACGACCGATACAGCAGGAACGCTTAGAGCCTCTGAAATTGAAGCTGAGTGTATTATTAAAGCGACTAAAGTAGATGGTGTTTACAACAAAGACCCTAAAAAGTTTGATGATGCCGTGAAGCTAGAGACATTAAGTTACGATGATGCCTTAGCCGATGACATAAAGGTAATGGACGATACTTCAATTGCCTTGGCAAAAGAGAACAATTTACCAATTATTGTGTGTGATATGTTTGAAAAGGGTAACCTTTTGGCAATTATCAATGGTGATAGAACATTATGTTCAGTAGTAGAATAAAACTTAATAGATAAGGATTAAAATGAAAATAGAAAAATTAACAGCAATGGCATTAGAGAGAGTGGATTTTGACAGATATTTACTAGCAGCTGCCGTAGGTAAAAGAGCAGAAGCCATTGCCAATGGGGCAGCACCTGTTGTAAACATGGATCCAAAAATAGATAAATTTACTGATATTGCACTGGTTGAGATTGCAGAAGGTAAAATTATTATTGACACTGAAGCGTAAAAATTGTGGACGCTTTACTAGACAAAGCACGTAATATCTCTACCGTTAAAGAAGCCCAAGAGCTTCTTTTTCTTTCTCACCCAAACCCCACGGCACTTTTTCATACAGCACTTAATTTAGCTACAAAAGCACATGCTTCTCAACAACGTAAAAGTGGTGAACCTTATATTGTTCATCCTATTCTTGTGGCGAGTATTACGGCTTTAGTCTCCAATGATGAAGCGATGATTATTGCTGCGTTACTACATGATGTGGTAGAAGACACTGAGTATGAGATTGAAGAGATTAAAGCTATTTTTGGTGAAGATGTTGCACATATGGTTGAGGGCTTAACCAAAATAGATGATATTCGTGAATTAGAACTAATTCCCTCAAGTTCTGATAAAAAGCTTATCTCTTCAGCAAAAACATTTCAAAAGATGTTACTTTCTTCTATTAAAGATGTTCGTGTTTTGGTGGTAAAATTGTGTGATAGACTGCATAATATGACCACATTAGATGCCTTATCTCCTGAAAAACAGCAACGTATTGCAGAAGAGACGATGGTGGTTTATGCTCCAATTGCACACCGTTTAGGTATTTCTCAACTTAAAAATCGTTTGGAAGATTTAAGTTTCTTCTACATTTACCCTGAAGCGTATGCTACGATTGATAGTTATATCAAAAATAACAGTCAAAATCTACATTTAAAACTCAATACTTTTGTGCGTAATATTCAAAAGTTGATGAAAGAGAATGGTTTTGCAGAGGGTGAAGTTGAAGTTTTTGGTCGTGTGAAACATTATCATTCGATGTACCAAAAAATGCAACGAAAAGGGATAGGGATTGATGAAATTTTAGATTTAATTGCCATTCGTATCTTGGTTAAAGAGGAGATAGATTGTTATAAAGTTTTAGGAGCATTGCATTTAAACTATAAGCCTATTATCTCACGATTTAAAGATTATATTACCTTGCCTAAAGAGAATGGATATGCGACAATTCATAGCACTTTATTTAACGATGATGGCATTGTCGAAGCACAAATTCGTACTTTTGAGATGCATAAAACAGCCGAATTTGGGGTCGCTGCACATTGGAAATATAAAGAGGGCAGAGAAGTAAATCAAAAAGTAAATTTAGAGTGGCTAGAAGCTTTACAGTATCAAAATGATTCTGTTGAAGAGTTTTACTCTTTGGCTAAAGGTGATTTG
>JALSQB010000036.1 GCA_026985655.1 Campylobacteraceae bacterium
TTTATGACTGATATTGCAAAACGGGCTGATATTATTATTGGGGTGCGTTCAGCTTATGAAAAAACAGGGGTTTACGTGAACGCCATGCGACGACTTCACCTTTCGCAACCGTTGGTGGAGAGTGATTTACCCGATGATTGGGAGGTACTTAAATCTTTGACCAATAAGCTAGGAGGAGAGTTTAAACACGAAAGCTCTAAAGAAGTGTGGGACGAAGTGACCAAAGTTGCCCCTAAACGTTTTTCAGGAGCGCAATATTATCGTTTGGCACGACACCGAAAACGTGGGGTACAGTGGCCAGTATTTTTAGAAGATACACCTATTTTACATATTTTAGACTTTAGAACAGAAGATGGTTTAGGCGAATATGTTTACAAACAGTATGAGCCTAGAGGAATGGTGCAGGAGATTTTAGACAAAGAATTCTACACCCAAGGACTCGATGGTTTCTACTTAACCACAGGGCGTACTTTGGCTCATTATAATAACTCAGCCCAAACAAGACGCACCGAAAAATTGTTAAAAAAACACGCTGAAGATACGCTTTTTGCCTCGCTTGAAGATGAGGGTAAGTTTGGTGATAAGGTCATTTTAAAAACAGAATATGGGCAGACCAGTGAACTTAGTGTACGCTACACCGACAAAGTAAAACCCAAAACACTCTTTAGTACTTTTCATCACGCCGATTCCAAAATCAATAATATCTTTGGCGATGAAGCTGATGAGTTAATCTTAACGGCACGGTTTAAGTCTTTACGTGTGACGGTTGTTCCTGTTTAACTGGAAGTTAAATAAATAATGACTTAATTTTAAGGCATCGTTCTTATGTTTATAAATTATTTTGTTAAACTAAAGAGATGAAGCCCTATAAAATTAAAAATATTGCTGGATATTTAGCAGATACTTTTCTTGCTAACCCTTTAACCCCAATAGTTGCGTTTGCCATAATTTTATTGGGTTATCTCTCTTTGGAGATGATGCCAAGAGAAGAGGATCCCCAAATTCAAGTGAGTGGTGGTTCTATTGTGGTGGGCATACCAGGGGCAACGCCTAAAGAGATTGAAAATGTCATTATTAAACCTCTTGAGCGTCGTATTCGTGAGATTAAAGGGGTTGAATATATCTATGGTACAGCAAAGAACAATGTTGGGGTGATTAATGTCCAGTATTATATAGGGCAAGATAGAGAGGCTTCTAATCTGAAACTCTATGACAAAGTGATGCAACATATGGATAAACTTCCAAAAGGGACAATGCCTCCTTTGGTAAAGCCTTTTGACATTGATATTGACATTCCCATTGTTACCATAGCTTTTTATAAAAACTCAAACAACCGATTGGATAATGTTAAACTCTACAAAACCATTCGTGAAATTCAACAAGAGATTAATGCCTTAGATAATGTTTCTAAAACCGTGCTAACAGGGGTCAAAAAACCACAGTTTAATGTTTTTATAGACTTACAAAAACTCTCAGCTTATCACATCTCATTAGGCGAAGTTGCTAAAGCCATTCGTTCTATCTCTACCAATGCTCCTGAAATTGATACCACTTCTTCAACAGGAAAGCTTACGGTATTTGGTATTAAGAATGCCATTGAAGATATTGATGATTTAAAAAATCTTATTGTCGCACAATATATGGGTGCCCCTATTTATCTTAAAAGTTTGGCTTCAATCAAGTACAGCTATGATGTGCAAAATTTTCAATCGGTACTATTTAGCTATCAAAAAGAAGATAGCAATAAGTTGGAATTTGTTGATGCAGGAGAGCAGATTACCCTAAGTGTCTCAAAACTTAAAGGCAGTAATGCAGTTAGTATCGCAAAGCAAACCATAGCAGAAGTGGAAAAAAATGCAGAAAAACTTAAAGCACAAGGGGTGGGATATATTGTCACTCGAAACTATGGTAATCGTGCGAATGAAGCTGTTAATGAATTGGTGCATCATTTGGTGATTACCATTTTGATTATTGCGATGATTTTAATTCCCTTTTTAGGGTGGAGAGAGTCTTTGGTTGTGACCATTGCTGTTCCTATGATTTTGGCATTAACTTTGTTTGTTGCTTATATGACCGACCAGACCATTAACCGTATTACGCTTTTTGCTTTTTTACTCTCCTTGGGCTTGATTGTTGATGATGCGATTATTGTCATTGAAAATATTCATCGGCGTATGCATTTACCTGAATCTAAAGGTCTCTCTTTTGCAAAAATTATTGTCCAAGCGACTGATGAGATAGGACCTTCTACCAACATCGCAACCATTGCAATTATGCTGACAATGATTCCCATGGCATTTGTTGGGGGAATGATGGGGCAATTTATGCGACCCATTCCTCTTAATGTTCCTGTGGCTTTGGCAGTCTCTTTGTTTGTGGCTTATGTCTTTGCCCCATATTTGGCAAAAAAAATTCTTAAATTTGAAGAGCGTGGCTAATGGAAAATATAGTTTATAAGATAATCTCTTCGCAAAGAAACAGATGGATTGTGGCACTCATTGTTCTTTTTTCTATGCTCGGGGCTATTTTGATGCTTCCTAGTAAAATGGTAAAAGCAAAAATGCTTCCTGCTAAATCGGAAAATACCTTTACTATTTATGTCGATACGGCTACCAATGCCTCCATACAAGAGACAAAACGTGTGACGCGTTGTGTGGTAAACTACTTAAAAAAGGAAAAAGAAGTTTTAAATATGAACATCAATCTAGCACAAGGTGCACCTCTTGATTATGCTGGATTGGTGAAAGGTTCAGCCTTTAAAAATGGTAAAAATCAAGCAGAGATTGTGGTGAACCTAAGTGATAAAAATGAGCGTGAAGAACCCTCCTATATGATGGTGCATCGTATTCGTCCAGAGCTTCATGCTTTATGTGGGACAATTATGCCTCATACCTCTATTCGTTTCATTGAGATGCCTTCAGGTCCACCCACTTTAGCAAGCATTGTCATCGAACTTTTTGGCAAGGACAATCGACTTCTACGTCACACCATTGAGCGTGTTTCTACGGTACTCTCTCAAACAGAAGGCTTGGTTGATGTGGATATTATGCAAGATGATTTTTACACGAAATATAATTTGATTCCAGATAAAGAGAAGATTATTCGTTCAGGTCTAAGTGTGGATCAAGTTAATCAGATTACCTATTTGGCATTTAAAGGGAGTGCTGTTGCTGTTAAAAATACGCATAATCAGCAAGACCAAATTCCTGTTTTCTTACGATTAGACAAAGAGAGTCGTACGCTTGAAGCAAATTCTAAAAGCTCTTTACATGCAAAACTCTCCTCACTTCGATTGGTCAATCGTCAAGGTATGATGATACCTCTTTCTGAACTTATTAGCATAGAGGGCATACGTTCAAGTCCTACTATTTTTAGAAAAAATCTTAAAAATTATGTGGCAGTCACGGCTGAATGTGACCTAGTGAGTCAAGTTTACCCTCTGCTTGATGCACGAGAGAAAATTTTAAAATCCTTAAGTGATGAGTTCAACATTACCAAAGTAGAGGGCTTAAGTACCTATATGTTTGACTTAAATTTAGTGAGTAAAACAAGTGGGGAACGTATGCTTTTAAGATGGGACGGAGAGATGAAAGTCTCTTTAGATACCTTTAGAGATTTGGGCTTGGCTTTTATTTCGGCACTGGTGTTGATGTTTTTGCTAATTGTTGTTTACTATAAATCCTTTGCGTTGAGTGCAATTGTGTTACTCTCTTCTTTTCTTTCGATTGTTGGGGTTATTGTTGGGCATTGGATTACCGATAAATTGCAGTTGGCTCTTTTAGATACGCACTTCTTTTTAACAGCTACCTCTCTCATTGGGTTCATCTCACTCATGGGGATTTCGGCACGAAGTTCACTGTTATTGATTGACTTTTCTCGCACACTAATCGCTAATGGAATGGAGCAAAAACGTGCCATTTCCCTTGCCACAGCTACCCGAGCAAAACCAATTATGCTTACAGCTGTTGCCATTGTTTTAGGCTCTTTGCTTCTCGCCACAGACCCAATATTTGGAGGACTTGGCGTAGCACTCATCTTTGGAAGCATCGCTTCAACATTGGTTTCACTTTTTTTTATTCCTGTCTTATTGAGTAATATTAAGGCACTGAAACCTTAACATACATTCCTGGGAAAATCTCTTTACCTTGTTTGTCAAAGCTAATGCGAATGGTAAAAGTGTGGGTAACAGGATTGGCTGAGGGGACAATGGCTTTAATCTTACCCTTGGCTCTAAATCTCCTAGAGGGAATGTCTATGCTGACAACTTGGTCTTTTTCTATTTTTCTTAGGTCATTTTCGGATACTTGGGCTTCTATCTCTAAATGGTCTAAATCGACCAGTAAAAAGGCTAACATTCCAGGCACAATCAAATCACCTACTCGGATTTGTTTTTTGACAATAATTCCTGAATTGGGGGCTTTAATGGCTAGATAGTTCATTCTACTTGCCATCTCTTTAATTTTTTCATTGGCATTTTTCACCATGCTTCTTGTGGCAGTTAATCCTGCTTGTACATTTTGAGAGATAGACTCTAACTCTTTCCAATCTTCTCCATTCTTTAGTCCTCTTTTTTTTAAGGATTTTTGTTGATGACGAATCGTTTCAAGCCTTGTTCGGTACATCTCTACCATAAGTTCAGCCTGTTCAAGTGCCATATCTGCTTGGTTTCGCATAATGTCAAACTCTGCTGAATCCATTGTAAAAATAACATCTTCACGTTTAACGCTGTCTCCGATGTTAAAGTTAATCTCTTTGACATAGCCCATGTAACGTGCCCCTATCATTTTTTGGTTATCTGAGACGACTGTTCCTGAGAGTTGAAGTTGTTCAGCCACAGAAAAAGTGACTAAAAAGCTAAGAAAAAGTATTGCTTTTTTCAATGAAAATCCTTTAAGCGTGTGATTATCTAGTATAACCTAACTCTATTTATAAACAAATAAAGTAACACAAAGAGTTTTTTAGCTAAAATTCGCCAAATTATAGACTCTTCTCATGGAGAGCTAACTCAAATGCACCCACAAAGGAACATAAAACATGGCACATCACAAGTCAACGATTAAAAGAATTAGACAAACTGCAACAAGAACAGAGAGAAACAGATACTACAGAACAAGATATAAAAACATTGTTAAAGCAGTAACAACAGCAGTAGAAGCTAACGATAAAACAGCGGCACAAGAAGCCTTTAAAGTAGCGAACAAACAAATCCATAAAATGGTAAGCAAAGGGTTTATTAAAAAATCTACTGCGGCTAGAAAAGTAAGCAGACTTAACATTATGGTAAACAAAATCGCTGCATAGTTAGCAACCTCTTCTTTTGGTACTCTTCCGAGTACCAAACAAACTTTTATACTAAAATCCACTACTAGGTTCTCCTATGTTTAAAGAAAAACTCCAACCATTTATTGACCGTTATAATGAAATTAACACACTGCTCTCTTCCCCTGATATTGCTTCAGATATTAAAAAAATGACAGATTTAGGACGAGAACAAGCAAAACTTGGGAAATTGGTTGAAAAAGCAAATACCTACATAGAAACAGCTGATGCCATAGAAGAGAATAAAGAACTTTTAGGTGATGCTGAACTTGGCGATTTAGCCAAAGAAGAGTTGGCTGAATTAGAGCCTCTTTTACCTCAACTTGAAGATGAGATTAAAGTATTGATGATTCCAAGTGACCCTAATGATGATAAAAACATTATCTTAGAACTTCGTGCAGGAGCAGGTGGCGATGAAGCTGCGTTGTTTGTGGCAGATGTCTTTAAGATGTATTTGCGTCATGCAGAGCTTGTGGGTTGGAAAGTAGAGATTATCTCCTCTTCAGATGGAACAGCTGGTGGCTATAAAGAGATGATTGCACAAGTGAATGGTGAGGGAGTTTACTCTCAACTTAAATTTGAAGCAGGTATTCACCGAGTTCAACGTGTACCAGACACTGAAACTCAAGGACGTGTACACACTTCAGCCATTACGGTGGCTGTTATTCCAGAAGTAGATGATGTGGAAGTTGATTTAAAACCCAATGACATTAAAATGGATGTTTATCGTTCAAGTGGTTGTGGAGGGCAATCGGTTAATACCACCGATTCAGCTGTACGTTTAACCCACGTTCCCACAGGGATTGTAGCAGCCATTCAAGATGAGAAGTCACAGCACAAAAACCGTGACAAAGCGATGAAAGTACTTAAAGCCAGAGTCTATGAGTATGAGTTACAAAAACAGTTAGATGTAACTTCTAGCCAAAGAAAACTACAAGTTGGAACAGGGTCACGTTCTGAAAAGATTAGAACTTATAATTATCCTCAAAACCGTTTAACTGACCACCGAATTGACTTAACGCTCTATTCACTAGACAGAATCATGAACGATGGAAACTTAAAATTGGTACTTGACCCACTCAATACTCACGCACAAGCAGAAGCCATTCAAGAAGCAGGTTTATAAGTTTTTATTGATGAGCGATGCTATCTGTTGAGGTAGCTCGTTGATTGGATAGGCATGTGCCTCAATAAACCAAGCCGAATAAGCCACTGAAAAAATCAAAAAGATAAGCGAATGAAGCATCGGTACACGCTTTTGTATGAGGGTAATTATAAGAGAATAAATGGCATAAATAAGCGTTGATATAATAAAAAGTATCATGCCCATAGTCTCTTCGCTTGAACTTGCATCCTCTAAAAAGTACTTAATGTTGTCAAGATATATTTGATGAGAAGCTACAATAAAAAGAAATAGTGACAGCACAATGGTCGTAATAAAAGCTCTTGATTTCAAAAAGAAGTTTAAGAGATTCATTAAAAAAAGAAATAGGGTAAAGACTGAAAAACTGTAAATAAACAGATGCGTGTAGAGTGTTGAGAGTTTTACCTCTTTAGAATGCTCAATCAAGAAAGTGTAAATAGTACTAAACTGCCAATTAAAAGCAACAATAAAAATTGTTGCTAAAAAAAGAGCAGGTAAAGATTGTTTAATTATTTTGAAATTCATATTATTCTTTGTTTTAAATTACTATTGAATTATGCAGTAGATACTATAAAAATAAGATTTATTTTGATTATTTTTTAAAAAATAGTATCATTTTGCATTATTTTATTCATAAACAAAGAATTTTTAATATAAATATTTAAGCTCTTAAAAAGTTTGGATTTGCAATTACCTCAAAGGTAAGATTGGTCTCTCTTTCTTGCAGTGCATTTTGAATGGTCTCTTTAATCTGCTCAACGCGTGACATAGATGACTCTGAACGGTCAATAATAAACATATGCTGACTCATATTTTCACCAACAAGTTTGGCTGTGTCTAAAATATGTTCCATCTGTTCTTCAGAATCTTCTGAAATTCCTTCGGAGATAAAGCACATATTTGTTCCACTAAGAGACTCTTTTATATCTGCTGAGAATGCAAGGTTATTTTGTATATTCATACTTTTTATAACCATCGCTTCATCGGCATTATAATAACCTCTTTTAATATTATTTATACGTTTGTAGTCATTAGAGATATAAGTAACATCGTTACCCATCTCAGCTAAAGCTTTTCCACTCAGTAAGTGATTGTAGTCTATTCCCATAACTGTAATCTTCATGGTGTAATCCTTTCGTTTAATTTAATTGTCTTACAGGAGTTAGTTTATATAAATTAATTTAAATATAAGCTTATTAATTAGATATTTTAATTAATAATTTTTTAAGAAAATAATGTGTGTTCTCTCTTAAATACCATAAAATAAGGATTTTAAATAAAAAAATAAAAAAAGTTTAATTTCTTAAAATAGCACCATAAAAATATTTAAAAATACTTTATATTAAAAAATATTTTTAAGTAAAAATATTATATAATAAAAAACAACATAAAGAGAGAAGATGCAAGATGAAACTTAGCTTCATAATATATATATTTATACTATCTTCATTGGCATTAATTTGCATTAGTGTTGAACAGAATGCCTCTATTCTTTATGCAGAGCATCTTCAAAAAATAGAGATGCAAAAAGCATTACTTGTTTCAGCCAAGAGCTATAAAAAAACAAGAAAAGAGTATGTCCCTTTGCGTACGGTACGTTTAGCAGAGCAAGCACTCCAAGAACTTTTATCTCAATCACCGATTGAGTTTAAAGTTAATAGTAGTGATTTGTTAGAAAATTTACAACTGCCTAAGATTGTAAAGATTTTAAACCATCTTAGTGAAGAGGCAGTTTTAAGTATATCAGCCTATACCGATGCGACAGGTTCAATGCGAGAGAATTTATTGTTGTCTCAACAAAGAGCAGATAGTGTAAAAAAGTATTTTGAAAATAAAATAAATCTTCCTTTGGTTGTTGCAATTGGATATGGAGAAGCGTTCTCCTCTAAAAAAAGATTAATAAAAATTGATTTAAAAAGGATTAAATAGTGTTAAATATAATGATTCAGATAAGTATATATATTGTGTTAGCAATACTCTTGGGTTCTCTCTTTGGGTGGCTTATAAGTAATAGTATTTTTAAAAAAAGAGAGCAAGCACTCAAACGAAAATATGAAAAAGAGATAGATGCTTTTGTGATGGAACGGGTTGAGGTGACAGAAAAATATAGAGATTTGTTAAAAAAGACTTCGTTATAGTATTTTATACAACTTTAATTGTTCTCTCTTCTAAAAAATTTGCTACTATGTGCTTATTGGAAGAGGAGTAATAAACTATGAGCGACTGGCTAAAAAAATTAATAGAAAAAATCAAAAATTCTGAACTCTATAAAAAAATAGAGAAAAAACTAAAAGAATCAGCTCCTGCTACACAAAATATTCCTACTAAACAAAAAGTACTCATGGGTATATCGCTAGTACTGATGTTAGACATTAGTATGTTTATGATGCGTTCTTTATCTAACATGAACAAAGAAGAGACAGAACTTCAAAAAATTTCAAAAAATTTAGAAGAGGTAAAATATTTTGATGCTAATAAATCTGCTTTGGGAGATTTATTAGGGGCTGATAAGGTTTATTTTATTGTTGATGAAGCTTTAAATGTTGATGTTATTTTTCAAGAGGAAAATTTGAGTAAAGAGATTAAAAATTTACCCATTTATTCGATTACCCGAAGCATTGAAAAAGAGTTGATAAAGGCAAATATTAACTATCAATGGTTAAAAAAAGAGAGCAATGTTCCTGACTTTATTATTTTAAGTTTTATAAGTGAACATGCCTTGGATTTACTCTTTATTGGACTTATTTTGTTTATGCTTAAAAGCTCTGGCATGATGATGCTTGGAGGAGGTGACAAATTTAAAGTCTATAAACCCAAAGAGATAAAAGGCTCAATGGACGAGATTATTGGCTATGATGACATTAAAGAAGAGATTCACCACTTGGTCGATATGCTTAAAAACATTGCCTTGTATTCCAAATATGGCATTGAAGATATTTTTAACATTATGTTTTCAGGAGAGCAAGGAACAGGTAAGACCACAATGGCTGTGCAGATTGCCAAGAAACTAGAAGTGCCTATTTTGGTGACAACAGGAAATATTGAGACTGGTTTTGTTGGGGGTGGGGCGAATGTGATTAAAAAAATTTACGCCAAAGCCAATGAAGTAGCAAGTGAAAACAAATATCGAACTTGTATTGTTTTCATTGATGAAGCACAATCATTGCTTATGAAGCGTGGGCAGTCACGTGACAAATGGGCAGATGATACGCCCAATGAACTACTCACCCATTTAGAAGGGGTTAAGACCATTAATGATGTTCGTATCATTACCATTGTAGCCTCTAACTTTGATGAATCAAATATGCAACTTGATGAAGCGATGGCGGCACGATTTAAAAAGAAAATTCACTTTAGATTACCCAATGAAGAGGAGCGTGAAGCTTTACTTGAACACTTTTTAAAACCTGTGGAACACAAAGATGAAAACATAGATTTAAGTAAACTCTCTAAAGCCTTTTCACAAACAAGCCCACGAACTTTGCAGACCATAGTTCAAGAGGCTTCATTACTTGCCATTGTCAATCAAGAGCAGGTTAATCAAGAGCATCTTATGAAAGCATTTGAAGTGGTGATGATTGGTCAATCAAACCGTAAGACCACCAAAGGCAAAGAGAGAGAACGGCACATTATCTCTATTCATGAGATAGGGCATTTCTTGACCAATTTCAAGCAGACTCTTAAAGAGAATGACAATGATATGCTCAAAACGCAAGAGCAGATGAAGGTGATTAAAATCTCTTCTGAAAATATCTCACGTGTGAATGCTTTGGGTTATGTGTTAAGTGAGTCTGATGATATGCTACTTCATAGCATTACAGAACTTGAAAAAGAAGTTCGCATACTCTATGGAGGAGTTGCTGCTGAAGAGTTGGTGTTTGGAAAGCAAAACATTACCACAGGTTCAGCCAATGACATTGAGAAGATTACGCATATTTTAAATCATCTTTTCATTGAAACTTCGGCGTATTCTACTTCTAAGTTAAAACTAGATGGCATTGACTTACTTCAAAAAGAGGCTTATAAGAAGATGGAGCTTAAAGCTTCTGAATTATATGCCCAAACCTTGGAAATACTCTCTAAGGATAAAGCACTAATTGAACATTTGGCAAATATTTTAATTGAGCGTTGGGTACTCTCTAAAGAAGAGATATTTGAAGAGATTAAAAAGTATGAGCTGAACCAATAAGGGTTCAGCTCTTTTAATTTTTATAATTGAGTATCTGTTTAACCGTATCGACAGAACAGAAAAATAGGGCTTCAAAAAGTGGGTTTAGTTGAACCTGCTTGTTCTCATCTGTCTCAAAGGCTTTAAAGTCAAATCCCTCTCCGTCATCTCTTAAGCTTGGACGTACTGAAAAAGTAATGGGTTCAAGGGTACGTATGAGATTTAAAATTTTTTTATATTTTTTTTCCTCTTCTAAGGGTAAAAAACTCTCCTCTTTTGCTCGGCTTATGCGTCTCTCTTTTATGAGTTCTACTTTATCTTTAAAAATAGTTTTTCCCCAACGTATGTCTCCTAAATCAAACAGAAAATCTTGGTGTCTTGAAGTTAAGGGGTGAGGGCTACTCTCTCTTAGTGCTTCAATGAGTTGAAGAAAAAAGTTTATGCCTCCATAATTGTTGGCGGCTGTCATTAAAATAGTATGAAAATGAAGTTTTTGAGTATCTGTTAGATTATTAAAATCGCACATTGATTTCCTTTTTGATTGTTATAATCTAATTATACACTATTAATATTTTCTTCTTCCTCCATTCTTTTCTTGTTTTTTAATAAAAGTAGTGATACAATAAAAAATAACTATTAATGTTTTAAATTATTTAAAATTATTTAAAATTTCAAAGGAACAATAGATGAATTATCAAGGAAATATCGATGCATATTATTCGTATGCTAATGAAAATAGAAAAACAAAAGGGATTTTTAAAAAGAACATACTCACGTGGTTGTTACTTTTACTCTTTATTGGCTTTTTAATTTGGGCTTATTTTAAGATAGTTAATAAAGGACTACTTGGAACAGAGATGTCTAATATTACTCAATTAGAACCTACTAAGTCTGAATCGACAGAAAGAATAAAATCTGTGATGAAAGAGCGTAGCACAAAGATTAAGGAAGAAGCACCCCATAGTGAAAAACCTAGTATTGACACACCTAATATGAAAATACCTAGTAGCCTAAAAGTCAATGCTCAAAAACTTCCTGTTCAAAAGCCAACTAACGAAGTGCTAAGCCAACCTAGCCGTGAACTCTCCAAGAAAGCTAATGCTGTATTAGCGACTACTCCTAGTTTAGTGCTAAATGCTTTACCTTTAAAAGAAGCCAATAGTTCTACTGCTAAAGTGATAGTAACTACGCAGAATTTAAAACCATTAGAGCAAAATAGTACTTTAAGTAAGATTGTAAGAACAGACAATAATAGTACATTAAGCCATACTATAACAGCAGAAAAAACAGTAGAAAACAATAAAACAAAAACAGTAAAAAATGAACCTGTTAAACCTACTGTACCTGTGATACTCTATCACCTCTATGTTGTTCAAAAGGGTGAAACACTATATGATATTGCAAAAAAACAGTTTAACGATGCTAGTATGTATAAAGAGATCATTAAAGCAAATCCAGATTATGAAAATCCAAATGCGATTAAAGCAGGTGATGAGATTCTTTTACCAATTGTTGATGAGTCAAAAAGTTATGCTCAAATTTTACATTTTAAATAAAAAGTGTTGTTTTTTTTCATATTTTATATTTTCAGTCAAAATATAGCTTACTTTCAATCTAGTAAGTTATAATGGAGGCAGATGAAAGATGAGTGTGGAAATATATTTCTTCTCTATTTGGATTCAACTCTCTTTAATTTAGTTAAAGAAGTTATATATTTACAAAAGGTAATACAATGGCAGAATTAGTGAACGGAACTGTTAAATGGTTTAACGATGAAAAAGGTTATGGATTTATTGAGCAAGCAAGTGGAGGAGCTGACGTGTTTGTACATTTCAGACAAGTAAACAACCCAAGTGGTGGTAGAGTAACTCTAGCTGATGGTCAAGCGGTAACTTTTGAAGTTGGTGAAGGTCAAAAAGGTCCTCAAGCTGAAAACGTAACAGCAGTATAATTTTTTACTGCTTCGTAAAGGTAGTTTTTCTACCTTTACACTTCTCTCTTTAACTCTCTTAGTACAATTCAATCTATAAAACTCAATTTAATTAAAATAAACATACAACTCTATAACCTACTTTTAGCTATAATCTTATCAAAAAAATAAGAATATTTAATGCAACGATTTGAAGCGTATTTAAAAGTAAACTTACCAAAAGTAGAAACTTTTCATCCACATTATAATGATGCCTTGTCTGCCATGCTTTTAGCTGGGGGAAAACGTTTCCGTCCAATGCTATTGCTTAGTGTTGTAGAAGCCTATGAGCCTTTACTTTTTGAAGGGGCGTTAGCACCTGCTTTGGCATTGGAGTTTCTACATACCTATTCGCTTATTCATGATGATTTACCTGCTATGGATAATGCCCCTTTACGTCGTGGATTTGAAACGCTACATGTCACTTATGATGATGTAACTGCCATTTTAAGTGGTGATGCACTTAATACTGAAGCGTTTTATCATCTCTCTAAAGCTCCTCTTAGAGATGATATTAAAGTAAAATTAATAGAACTTCTTGCACGTGATGGGGGAACTTATGGCATGGTTTTAGGACAATCTATTGATTTACATTTTGAAAATATCCCTTTAAGCTTAGAACAGATAAAGATTTTACATATTAATAAAACAGCGAAGCTTATTGCTACTTCATTGCTGATGGGTGCTGTGATTGTAGGGCTTGAAAAATCAAAACAAGAGGCTCTTTATGCTTTTGGTATTGACCTTGGTTTACTTTTTCAAATTCAAGATGATATTATAGATGAAACGCAAAGTGAAGAAGAAGCTGGAAAAACCACAGGAAATGATGGTGATAAAAACTCATTTATTAATTTGATTGGTTTGGAACAAACTGTACAAGAGGCTGAGAAATTGGCAGAACATTTAGCAGAAGAGTTTTCTCAGTTTGATAAAACTTTACAAAATGCTTTAAGCGATGTTATGAACAAGTATCTATATCGCCATAGGTAAGTTTTTGTTCGATAAAATCAAACCTATAAAATTAGTAGGTTTTATTTTATCGAACAGTGATAGATTGAAATTTCAAGGAATAAACATGAAGATGACAGAACAGAACAAAATGCGTAAAAAAATGGCGAATACCATTCGTTTTTTAGCAGCAGATATGGTGCAAAAAGCAAACTCTGGACACCCAGGTGCCCCTATGGGCTTGGCAGATATTGCCGTGGTATTGAGTGAACACTTAAGACATAATCCTAAAAATGCTAAATGGTTAAACCGTGACCGTTTGGTTTTCTCTGGTGGGCATGGTTCTTCTTTAATCTATTCTCTTTTACATCTTTGGGGTTACGATGTAAGCTTAGATGATTTAAAAGCATTTAGACAACTCGATTCAAAAACACCTGGTCACCCAGAATTTGGACATACTGATGGCGTAGAGATAACAACAGGTCCTTTGGGACAAGGGGTTGCCAATGCTGTTGGTTTTGCTATGGCTGCAAAATATACAGGGCATCAAGTAAACTCTGAAACATGTGAACTCATTGACCATAAGGTCTATTGTCTTTGTGGTGATGGTGACTTACAAGAGGGAATTTCGTATGAAGCATGTTCTTTAGCTGGACACAATAAGCTTGACAATTTAGTGCTTATTTATGATTCAAATTGTATTACCATTGAGGGTGACACAAGCATTGCATGGAGTGAAGATGTTGCAGGACGTTTTACAGCACAAGGGTGGGATGTAAAAAAGATTAATGGTCACTGTTATGATGAGATTGATGAAGTTTTAAGTGAAGTAAAAAGTGCTACAAAGCCTACTATTATTATTGCTAATACCATCATTGGTAGGGGTGCGATGGAATTAGAGGGAACTCACCATACCCACGGTGCACCTCTTGGAGAAAAAATTATTGCTGAATCTAAAGCAAAAGAGGGATTCCCTCCTGAAGATTTCCATATTCCAGAAGATGTATTAGTGCGTTTTAGATCGGCGATTGAAGTGGGAGAGATGTATGAAAAACAGTGGATTCAACTACATAAACAAGCACCACTTATTGAGCAAAATGAAGCGATGGATAGACTACTCAATCCAGACTTTTCAGCCATTGAATTTCCTGATTTTTCAGAGACAAGTGAGATGGCAACCCGTGATTCTAATGGACAGATTTTAAATGCCATTGCCAAAGCCATTCCTTCTTTTGTAGGTGGTTCAGCAGACTTAGCTCCTTCAAACAAAACAGAACTTAAAGAGATGGGTGACTTTCCAAAAGGTAGAAACATGCATTTTGGAATTCGTGAGCATTCTATGGCAGCGATTACCAATGCTATGGCACTTTATGGAACGGTCATTCCTTTTAATGCTACCTTTTTTGTCTTCTCTGATTATTTAAAACCATCAGCAAGAATTGCAGCACTTACAAGTATTCAAAACTTTTTTGTTTGGACACACGATAGCATTGGGGTAGGAGAAGATGGACCAACCCATGAGCCAATTGAACATTTAAGTCAGTTTAGAGCTTTACCAAACTTTTACGTTTGGCGACCTGCTGATGCCTCTGAAAATGTGGAAGCTTGGAAAACAGCATTAAGCATGAACGCACCACATGGTTTTGTTCTTTCGCGTCAAAAACTTAAAACGCTTAAACCTGAAAAGGCTTTTGGTGATGTCTCTCGTGGGGCGTATTTGGTTAAAGAACGACAAGGAGCAGGTGTTACGCTTATGGCATCTGGTTCAGAGTTGATGCTTTGTCTTAATGCTGCGTGTGAATTAGAAAAAGAGGGCATTAAAGCCAATGTTGTCTCTGTTCCTTGTTTGGACTTGTTTAATGAACAAGATAGCGAATATAAATCAAAAGTGATTAAAAGTAATACCAAAGTATTGGCAGTAGAAGCAGGTACGGCAACAGAATATTATCGTTATGCTGATGATGTACTTGGTATGGAGAGCTTTGGGGCTTCAGCTCCTGCTAATTTACTTTTTGAAAAATTTGGATTTACAATAGAAAATATTGTTAAAAAAGCAACGGAATTGGTATAAA
>JALSQB010000037.1 GCA_026985655.1 Campylobacteraceae bacterium
CAAAATATATAAATTTATATCATGGAATGTAAATGGCATTAGAGCTGTCGATAAAAAAGAGGCTTTGCTTTGGGTAGATGAAATAAAACCAGACTTTTTAGGTATTCAAGAGACAAAGTCCATGATAGAACAGATACCACCAAGCATCTTTACTAAAGCCTACAAAAACCTAACAGCTTCACAAAGTGCCATAAAAGGTAGGTCGGGAACGTGTTTGTTTAGTGACATTGATTTAGAGTATGAAGGCACTTGTCAAGAGGTTGATGTTTTAGATGAGGGTAGAATAAATGAGATACACTTTACTTTAGGGAACAAAGATATTGCATTTTTTAATGTATATTTTCCAAATGGTCAAAGTAAAGCAGAACGACTGACTTACAAAATGGAGTTTTATAATAGATTTTTGGATTATTGTGAAAATTTAAAGAAGCAAGGTAAGTCTATCATCGTTTGTGGTGATGTAAACACAGCGCATACACCCATAGATTTAGCAAGACCAAAAGCCAATGAAAAAACATCAGGTTTTTTACCTATGGAGCGTGAGTGGATAGATAAGTTTTTAAATGCAGGCTATATTGACACTTTTAGATACCAAAATCCTGAGACGACAGATGCTTACAGTTGGTGGTCATACAGAGCCAATGCAAGAGCAAACAATGTCGGCTGGAGAATTGATTATTTCTTTGTGAGTGAAGATTTGAAAGAGAACATAAAAGATGCTTATATTTTACATGAGACCATGGGAAGCGACCATTGTCCTATTGTTTTAGCGTTGGAGTTGTGATGAAAACAAAGGTATATGAAAATGCCAAGTAATAAAATGGTGTCTAGTGATTCTTGCGTGGATATTTGTTATTGATTAGAATTGGCGTTATTTAAAAGTTTAAAAAATAAGGGGATTGTAAATGTTAAGTGGTGGCGCCAGACGGAATCGAACCGCCGACACAAGGATTTTCAATCCTTTGCTCTACCAACTGAGCTATGGAGCCACTTTTGTAGATACTTCGTGTTTGAAGTGGCTGAAATTATAGCCACTTAAACTTAAAATATTCTTAAATTAAGCCATAGATTTAATGATTCTGAAAAACTCTTCTCCTCGATGTTTGTAGGAGTCAAATTGGTCAAAAGAAGCAGCAGCTGGTGAGAGTAGGGCGACATCATTTTTCTTTCTTGTTGCATCAATAGACTTAATGGCATTGTCTAAAGTTTCACACGCCGTAAAGTTTATGTTAAATTGTTTGGCTAAGGTGGCAAGTTTTTGTGAGTTTGCTCCTATGGTATAAAGATGCAACTCTTTGCCGTGTATTAGCTCAAACAGAGGCGTTAAATCAGCCCCTTTGTCATTGCCCCCAACAATGAGATGAATAAATCTATCATCGTAAGTTTTTACAGCTTGAATAGTAGCATCAAGATTAGTGGCCTTTGAGTCATTGACCCAGAGTCTGCCTTGTGCATCGTGCATCTCTTCTTGACGGTGATTGTCTAAAGTAAAGGCATTAATCGCTTCATAATCTATTTCATCAAAGAGAGTTTTTGTCACAGCCAATGCCAAGAGAGCATCTTCTAAAAAGGCTGCTTTAAAACGAATTTTAGAAGTGTCAATTTCAAAATAGTCTGCTAAAAACTCTGCTGAATCATACTCTACCACAAAGGCATTGGTTTGAGGTAAGTTTAAGCCTTTTGGAATGAGGGCAAGTTCTCCCTCTTTCATCGTGAAGAGAGGCTTTAGCTTATCTGCTTCATACTGTTCAGCTGTTCCGTGCCAATCTAAATGGTCAGGGGTAATGGGTAGAAGCAGATAGATATTGGGCGAAGCGATGTTGGTATGGTGAAGCGTAAAAGAGCTAGACTCTAAAACCCAAATAGGGGCTTTTGTATCAAGCTTAGCTAAGGGTGTGCCAATGTTCCCACCACTCATCGCCCCTCTTTTTTCTAAAAGATGAGTAAGCATTTGAGTGGTGGTAGTTTTGCCGTTTGTTCCTGAAATCCAAATGCTAAAGGGCATTATTTGGGCAAAAAAATCATATTCACTTAGAAGATTTTTAGCAGATGTTATTAACGGGTGCGTTGGTGGTACGCTTGGAGTAGTGATTTCAAGGTCTGATTTATTGGCATCAAAAAGAGCTGAAGGGTAGATGGTATTATTTTCTTCATCACTATAAACTTCTTTGGCATTGTCATCAAAAAAGTTACAGCCTCCACCAAGGCTTTTAGCAATGGCTTTGGTGGTAAGTCCGTATCCAAAAAGGGTAGGTTTTTTCATCATTATATTCTTCCTTGTAGGGTGCAATTTATTGCACCAATATTAAGCTTGGGAGGTGCCATGAATTGACACCCTAGCCTTATCTGATTTTAAGTGAAACGAGTGCGATGATATTAGAAACAAAGGCA
>JALSQB010000038.1 GCA_026985655.1 Campylobacteraceae bacterium
GCAATCCAAGTCATCATCTGAACATGAATTGCTCCTTCATCAGCAACGTGAAGTGCTAACATCACTGCCGATACGAATGCCAAAGCAATCAAACTCGAATTCACAATTCCTACAAGATGTGTCTTCGGTCTTCTTGCAAAAAATAGTCCTGCAAAAAGAGACCCAACAAAAGGGGCAAAAAGTGCAATATATACTAAACTTTCCATTTTTCCTAACCTTTCATTGATGAGATAACATCAAGGTCTAATGAACCATACTTTTTGTAAAGTACAATTAAAAGTCCTAATCCAACAGCTACTTCTGAAGCTGCTACTGCGATGATGAAAAAAGCAAACATTTGCCCAGACAAGTCACCATAATAGTTTCCAATCGCTGTAAAAGCAATATTAACTGCATTTAACATGACTTCCGTTGCAAAGAAGAGCATCAAAAGATTTTTTCTTCTAAGTACTCCCATAAGTCCTATACTAAAGAGTAAACCCGAAAGTATAAGGTAGTGATTTACGCCAATCTCTAACATTATGCTTCTCCTTTTTCATTTTCTGTAATTGCTTCAATATCCATCTCTTCGTCAATGGCTTCACATTTTGTAAGTGAGTAATCCATCTTTTTACCTGCTAAGATAATCCCTGCAATCATGGCGACCAATAGCATTAAGGCTGCCACTTCAAAAGGAATAAGATATTTGGTAAACAATACCATTCCAACGGCTTGAGCATTACCAACATTTTCAACCACACCAACATTTTCAACCACAGGATAGAGTGCTTGAACATTATCACCAATGATTGGGGCAGAGAACATTACCACAAATAAAAGTGACATAAGTCCACCGAGTAAAAATACTAACGATGGGTTTTGATGTTTCTCTTTAATGTCTTTTGTTGCATCAAAAAACATCATCGCAAACGCATAAAGTGCCATCACTGCACCTACATAAACAATCAATTGAACCACACCCAAGAAGTCTGCTCCCAAAAGGAAAAAGAATCCTGAAATCATTACCATTCCACCTGCTAAGGCTGACATGGCATAAAGAACATTTTTACTCATTACGGTTATCAAAAACAAAATAGTTGTTGCAATCGCAAAGACGTAAAAGGCTATAAACTCATACATTTTCTTCTCCTTTCTAATACGCTAATGGCGTAGATTTAATGTTTTCATCAGCATTAGGGCTAATTGCACCAAATCCTGCATACTCTTGTTGTAAGTTCAACTGGTCAATTGGCGTAAGCATATCTTCAAACAAGGAGAATGAAGCACGTTGCTCTGAAGCTGTCTCATAACGTCCACCATGTACAATGGCTAACTCTGGACACACTTCTGCACAATAACCACAGAAGATACAACGTCCGAAGTTAATGGTATATTCAGAGACCTCTTTTCTTTGGTTCTCATCATATTTTGTCTCCATTGAAATACAATCTGAAATACAGATTTTTTCACAAAGTCCACAACCAATACAACGATAATTACCCGACTCCATGAGTCTAAGCATGTCATGAATGGCTCTATATCTTGGTGATATTGGCAACTTTTCAAATGGATATTGCGTGGTGTGCATTTTCCCTCTGAAAAGTGCATTTATCATCTCTCTAAAAGTTACCCATAAACCCACAAAAAGTTCTGGTTTAAAGGTTCTCTTAACCACTTGTTTAAACTGACACCAACCTGTGGTTGGTGAATGGTCTAAATCTAGTTTCACATAATTTTGTGTTCCGACATTTCTGTCTTTAAATTGTTCTAAACTCATCTCTATCCCTTATAGCATAATCACTAAACCAGTGATAACAACGTTAACAACGGCAAGTGGCATTAAAACTTTCCAACACAACCACATAAGTTGGTCTGGTCTAACATGTGGCCAAGCTGCTCTTACCCATAACATAAAGAAGAATGAGAAAGCAATTTTTCCAATAATCATCAACCACCCTGGGAAAATCCAAAAGTCATTGTATCCACCAAGGAAAACAACTGAAGCAATTACCCCAATGGTAATCATGTTCGCATACTCACCAATAAAGAAAAGTCCCCATCGCATACCAGAGTACTCGGTTACATAACCAGAAATAACCTCTGCTTCATGTTCTAAAAGGTCAAATGGTGTTCTATTTGTCTCTGCAAATCCTGCAATTAAAAAGAGAACAAATGCCACAGGCTGATAAGCAACCAACCACAATCCATCTGTTTGATAATCGTTAAAATTAACAAAGGACAATGAACCGACCATCATAATAGGTGCTAAAATAGAAAGTCCTGTAACAACTTCATAGGAGAGAAATTGAATGGCTGTTCTTGCCGACCCAATAATCCCCCATTTATTTCCTTGTGCCATACCTGCTAACAGTGGTCCATAAAGACCTGCTGCCATCATTCCAAGAACAAACAAAATCCCTACATTAATGTCTGCTGCAATTGAAGGCACAAAAACATCAATAAAAGGAATGGTAAAGTCTGGAAAAACTGGTACAGCTGCTAAGGCAATAAATGCTGTCGCTGCAGTAATCACAGGAGCAATAGCAAAAATAAACTTATTCGCATGTTGAGGAATAATATCCTCTTTGGTAAAGAGTTTAATCCCATCGGCTGCAAGTTGAAGTAATCCAAAAGGCCCTACGTGTTGAGGTCCTAATCTTCGTTGCATAAATGCCAAAATTTTTCGCTCAATATAAGTACCAAATCCTGCAATAGCTGCAATAACAGCCAAAATAAGCACGGCTTTAATGATAACACCAGCAGGACCTACTTCAGGCAATGCTGTTGCTGTTAAAAATAGTGTTGAAACCATATTTACCCTTTCCTAATAGTTACTGTTTGGTATCGTGATTCACCAAAAAGCTCATAAACATTCTCTGCTGATTTAAAATCTGAAAGTGCCACAATGTCACCTTCCATTTTTGCATCAACAATAACATCTACGGTGATTTTTCCATTTTTAAATAGAATCTCTGCTTTCTCACCAAGTGCTTTAGCTCGCTCTTCACTTGCATAAAGACCAAAGGCTTCAAAAATTTGATGGGCTTTGTCAGAGAAGTCATTAAACTGTCTTGGAGGATTCGCTCGATAAACAATATCACCATCTAAAACATCATCTTTATCAAATTTTTCAGCATCAGTTGGCTCTACCTCATCATAAGTCACTTTCAATAGGTAACCACGATTATCTTGACCTGCATTATCAAAAGTATTAAGCATATCATCAAAATCCATCGCTTGATAGCCTTTTTCTTGTGGTAAATAAGCTGTCCAATCAATCGTCTGAGATGGTGCATCTATAAGTTTAGCCATAAGGTCATTTAAAACATACCCATTATAGTCAAGTGCTGCATTGGTAGGAACAACACGCTTACTTAAAGTAGTAAATGTTCCCTCTTGTTGGTTCATAGCAGGCATATCTAAATCTCCATCTCCTAGAGCAGAGAGTTTAAAGTCACCATTTTCATTGTATCCAACGGTGTAACCTGTGGCTTCATCATCAAGTTCACAAATAAGGGCAACCCCTAAAGCATTTGATTTCGGTGGATTCATCACGACTTGGAATCCTGCTGTGGCTTCAAGAAGTACAATCAGTTTAACTAAATTTTCTGCTTTGGCATGACCATAATAGTCCTCCCCAACCATTAGTACAAAATTCTCTTTTTTCTTCATCATCTTAGGAAAAGCTTTCATAAAGGCTTCAGCATCTGCCCCTAGAAGTTCTAAAAGTTCATTTTCTCCAAATGAAGCTAAATACTCTTTTGTATCACTTGGTAGTTTATCTTTGTCTGCAAAAAGTTCAAGTAGCAAATAGAGTGTTGCCTCTTCAAGTCCTACTTTATGCGTAAAGCACTCAACACTTTTTCCAAAAGTAGGAATGAGTTTATCTCCTACTGGGTGGAAGTAAAGCCCTGCCCCTTTGTTCATCTTTTGAATGTTATTAAAGGCATACTTTAAACCAGGGCTATCGTTTCTTAATGCCCCTCCAACAGAAACAGCAAAGTCACACTTTAACGCTGTATCGGTTGAACCATTGTAAAGCGATGCACCTGAAGCTTCATTGTAGAGTTTTAAAAACTTTTGGAAAGGTCTTACTTCTGGGTTATAGAGTTTTACACCTTTTTTCTCTTTTAAGGTTTGAAGCATTAATGCCTCTTCATTAGAGATAAGTGAATTAAATCGAATGGTTTCAGCTTTTGTTAATGCTTCTACCCCTGCATTAAAGGCTGTTTCATCTTTTGAAGCCGTATCATTTTCAAAATCATAAGCAAATCGTGCAGCACCATCAAGAGAGACAAAGTTCCACTCATTGGTAACACGGAAGATTTTTTCAGTTCTATCTTCAATCCCAGCTGGTTTGGTTTCATAATAGATAGCAAAACCATCAGAAGAGTGAGCCGAAACAGCAGGGATTCGTTTTAAGTCCCAAGCATTTGAGGTATAGACAAAATCTCTACTCACCAATGCCCCAACAGGACAAACAGCAATACACTCACCACAATCAGAACAATCAGTTGAACCTGTTCCGTTACTTGGAGCAATCACTGACTTTTGAAGCTTATTCCACATCGCATAAGCATCTTTTGGCATATTGTCTTTCCAAGACTTATCTAATGCTTCACCCCCACGTTTTGCTGTAGTAATCGCGGCATCACCAATCATGTCTTTACAGACAGTGGTACAACGCTCACAGACAATACATAAACCTGGGTCATAATGTAAAACCGATGACCAGTTGGCTGTTTCTCTTTTAGTATCGGGAATACTATAAGATTGAGAATCAACTTGGAGTTCAAGTGTGTAGTTTTGAAGCTCACACTCACCACTTTGGTCACAGACACCACATTGAAGTGGGTGATTGACATCATACACTTCCATCATGGCTCTACGCTCTGTTAAAATATCAGGGGTATCAACCGTAATGTTCATGCCCGCTTTAACTTTAGAGTTACAAGCATACACTTGTTTACCATCAACTTCAACCAGACAGATACGACAAGCCAATGTGGGTGAACATCGTGTCAGGTAACAGATTGCAGGAATAAATACATCATTAGCTCTTGCAGCATTTAGAATGTATTCGCCCTCCTTAGCCTTATACTCAACACCATCAATTGTAATGTCAACCATGTTATCTACTATTTGTACTTCACTCATTGTTATTTCCTAACTTTTTTCTTTAATCTATCACTTCATTCAAGAGAATACACTAAATTTATAAAGAGAATAGCTAAGATGCCCTTAATGGTCACGCAAAAGTATCGCGACTATTCTTATTTCATTTTCAATGTGTGTCAATTTTAAACACGTTGCAATATCTTAAAAAAACCTTTATTTTAAGTACTGTTACACTTATACTCAAAATAAGTTTTATTTATATATTCAGATTACATATAAATTAAAAACTAAAGTGCTACATGATATATTCTTTAAAATCTAAATATAGTAAAGGAAGTAGATAATGGCTTCAGAAAAAATAGTGGACATCGCAATTATAGGTGCTGGACCTGGTGGAATGGCATCAGCAATCGAAGCAAAATTAGCAGGGATTGATAATATCGTAGTTATTGATAAAGCTTCAACGCACAATGACATGATTCATAAATTTTACAAAAGGGGTAAAAGAGTCGATAAAGATTGGATGGGTCGAAAAGCTGAATTTGAAGGGAATGTAAGCTTTGAAGAGTGTTCAAAAGAGGAGTACATTGAGCAGATGGACAAACTTTTAGAGAGTCACGGTGTTTTAGATAAGTTTGTATATGATGTAGAGATTTGGAATACTGTTAAAGGGGAAGATGGTCTTTTTATTGTTAAAGTAAGTGAAGATGAAATCATTAAAGCGAAAAATGTCATTGTATCCGTCGGAAGAATGGGAAAACCAAATAAACCAGGCTACAAATTTCCAAAACCTATCAGACCAAGATTAAACTTTAACCTCTCAAAAGTCGTTAATGGTGAAAAAGTCATGATTATTGGTGGGGGTGACACAGCAGGTGAGTATGCCTATGGATTAATTGAACTTGACGACATGCAAGATTGTGAAGTAACCTTAAATTACCGACGACCAAAGATTAATAGAATGAACCCTATTAACACTGAAATGACAATGAAATACATTAATAATGGAAAACTACTCAACAAAATGGGTGTTGATATTGAAAGTGTTGAGCCTGTGGGTGAAGAAGGTGATGAGCGTGTTCTGGTTAATTTTACCGATGGAAAACATGGTGTTTATGATAGACTTGTTTTTGCCCTTGGAGGAACCAGTCCAAAAGATTTCCTTGTAAATTCAAAAATTGAAACAGGAAAATGGGACGAGCCTCTTATGAACGAAAAAACAATGGAAACCAACATTGAAGGTCTTTACACCATTGGTGATGTGGTAACCGATCAAGGTTCTATTGCCCTTGCCTTTAACCATGCTTCATTTGTTATGAAAGACATTGTTTCTAAACAAAAGTAGTATTTTCTAAGCCATAAAATCTAAAAAGTTAAAGAGATAAAATTTATAATCTCTTTAACTTCTCCACACACTTCTAGTTATCAAACTGAGCAGCTCTCCACTCAGCAGTTTTATAAAACTTTTTATCAAATTTATATTTATAAGTAATCACCTCTTTTTGAGGTACATACTCATTAGCATAAAAAGCATCAGGGTCTTTTGTTAATTCTGTTGTCCATTCAGGATTCATGTTTTGAGGCATCTCAACTTCTGTTGGTAAATTCATAGCAATCAGTTCTTGTTGTACTTGTCTATCTGCGTCATCATTTTGAATTAATCCAAAATTTCCATTGTAAAGATGTGCATCTGACATAGCGACAATGTCATTGTGAGCAGTACAACCAGTTGTTGCTAATGTTGCGATTGATAATAATA
>JALSQB010000039.1 GCA_026985655.1 Campylobacteraceae bacterium
CAAGAGGACTTTGAGCATCTATTAAAACTTGAACGATGGGGACGATTATCAAGCTTTTCAGGCTATGGGCTTATTGCTGTTTTAGCCTCTTTAGAACTTTTTGCACCTGTTAGCACTTTTTTATTTGTCACACTTGTTATTGTGAGTGCCATACTTATTAGCACAGGAAACCTTGCCCGTTGGGCAAATGTAACCCACCCTATTTTACACGGAGCCTATGACAAAGTACCTAATATTCCAGAGCGTTATACCAAAAAGTATTATGCTAAAGGGAGCAGACGTTACCTTGATTGGTTAGATTGGATTGAACCTAAAGCGTGGTCATATGAACATAATATTATGCATCACTACCATTTAGGTGAAAAAGATGACCCTGACAATGTTGAGCTTAATACCCAATGGATAACCGAATCAAAAATGCCTATGTGGTTTAGATATCTCTTAATCTATGCTTTTGCTGCAACGTGGAAATTTACCTATTATGCACCCAATACCCTTAGAGTTCTCGCAAACAAAAAACTCAAAGAAGAGGATAAAATTGAGATAGAAGCACTCGATTGGAGTCCTAAAACGAAACTAGGACTTGAACTTTGGATGGACAATATTTTACCCTATTTTATGATTAAGTTTATTGTTATTCCTGCACTCTTTATTCCTTTTGGGATTTCTGCTGTTTTTACAGCTCTTTTGGTGGTGGTTCTTGCTGAAGTTTTTACCAATTTACACTCATTTTTAGTCATTGTGCCTAACCATTCAGCCGAAGACATCTATATGTTTAACAAACCTGCCAAAGGCGATGGTGAGTTCTACTTACGTCAAATTATGGGTTCAGTAAACTACAACACAGGTTCAGACCTCATTGACTTTTTACATGGTTGGCTCAACTACCAAGTAGAACATCATCTCTTTCCTAACTTACCCTTAAGTCAATACCAAAAGATGCAACCAAGAGTTAAAGAGATTTGTAAAAAACACAACTTAGAGTACCGACAAGAGTCTGTCTTTAAACGTATGCAAATGACCATTGAGCTAATGGTAGGAAAAAGCAAACTTTTAAGAGTCGATGGCATATAAACATAAACCTTAGAGGGACTCTTCTAAAATTTATTTGGGATTAATCTTTAACAAGTATAATCCTAATCATTAGAAACATAAGGTTTACTTTTAAGGATTATTATGAAAAAAATTTTAGTTATACTCTTCGCTTCTGGCTACTTTTTATTTGCCAATACATTACCAAGTAGCATTAGCACAAGTGTTAGCAATATTAAAGAGGGACAAATACACGTCACAGCAAATGTGCCAAAAGGCATGAGTGGTATTATTATCCATAACTATGGACATGGATTAAGTGCCATTACCCATACAACCATCTCTTTAGGCTCGGGACAAGCAAGCATTCAAGAGTACACCACAATGCAACATGAAAATATACCAAGTATTAAAACAGCCGTGACAGTAGGCGATAAAGTTATCTTTGGAAACTTCTATAACAACGCTTTACTCATCGCACCCAATCAAAACAGTTACAATCAGATTACAAAATCTTTTCACAAAAATTGGATTCACCCAGATGCCTTTGCCTTAGATTTTATGAAAAATGGTGAATCAAGCCTTAGCTTAGAAAACCTCAAAACATTTTCTAAACTAAATCAAATTGGATTGATACTGCTTGTCGATAAAAACAAGGTTCTCATCTTAGACCCCATGTCCAAAAAATTCTTAGGGGCATTAAATATGCAGACAAACCAAGCAAATCCTATATCTCCTTTTTATGCACGATTTAATCAGATGGACGTTTCAACATTTGGCTTGTCAGAAAAATCTTACACCCCTTACTTTGAATCAATAGCAGGAGTTAAATAGTATGTTAGAAAAAAAACATTTAAAAGCTTTTGTAAGCATTGTTGGTGATGAGAACATCTATGATGACAAAGCCCATATGCTAGCTTATAGCTACGATGCAACCCGAACACACTATGAACCTGATGCTGTCATATTTCCACGACATGAGCAAGATGTAAGCGACATTTTAAAATACTGTAATGACCATCAAATAATCATCACTCCACGTGGTGCAGGAAGTGGCTTTACAGGTGGGGCATTACCTGCTAATGGTGGCATTATTTTAGGCATGGAAAAGCACATGAACAAAATCCTTGAAATTGACACTCAAAATATGGTTGCTATTGTTCAGCCAGGGGTAATCAACAAAGATTTACAACGTCATGTCGAAGAGCTTGGACTCTTTTATCCACCAGACCCTGCCAGTGAAGAGTACTCTACTTTAGGAGGAAATGTAAGCGAAAATGCAGGAGGCATGCGTGCTGCCAAATATGGTATTACCAAAGACTATGTTATGGCACTGCGTGCTGTTAGAACCAATGGAGATGTTATTCAAGCAGGAAAACGAACCATTAAAGATGTGGCAGGATACAACACAGCAGGAATTTTAATTGCTTCAGAGGGAACATTGGCGGTGCTAACGGAACTTACCCTAAAACTTATTCCTAAACCAAAATTTAAAAAGACCTATATGGGAATTTTCCCAAGCGTTGATAATGCGATGAATGCTGTCTTTAAATCCTTAGCTAATGGTGCGAACCCTGTGGCAATGGAGTTTTTAGACAAACTGGTTATTGAAGCCCTTATTAAAAAATTGGGTGTTGATTTACCCAAAGATGCTGGAGGTGTTCTCATTGGTGATGTTGATGGAAATGTCCCTGAAGAGGTGGCTTTTCAACTTGAAACATTAGAGGCATCATTTAAAGAGAATGGTGCTATGGCATTTAAAGTAGCCCAAGATGAAGAGGAAGCAAAAGAGCTATGGTATGCACGTAAAAATGCCTCTCAATCCATCACCATCTTTGGAAACAAAAAACTAAATGAAGACATCTCTGTACCCCGTTCTCTTCTCCCTGAAGCTTTAGAAAAAATCTATGCTTTAGGTGAAAAATACGGTTTTAAAGTCCCTTGTTTTGGACATGCAGGTGATGGGAACATTCACGTCAATGTTATGATAGATATTGCCCAAATAGACGAAGGTCACAAATGTATTGAAGAGATTTTCCAACTGGTTGTCGATATGGGTGGAACATTAAGTGGCGAACATGGTATTGGTACTTCTAAAGCCCCTTTTATGAACATTGCATTCAATGAGCAAGAGATGAACTTATTTAAAGACATCAAAAAAGCGTTTGACCCAAATAATATTTTGAACCCTGGGAAGATGGGGCTGTAATGCAACTATTCTAAGGAATAATTTTTACGCTATAATGTGAGAAAAAAGAGAGACCATGCAAAAAGCACCTTTAAAAACACGACACCTTATCAAAAGCTACTATGTGTTTTTAAGAGACTTTCTCTCCTCTCTCTTTCAAGATAAGCTCTCATACTACTCAGCCTCTTTGAGCTACTACACCCTTTTCTCAATTATTCCTCTTTTGGTGATTATTTTGTCCATTTTTACCAACTTACCAATGTTTGAAAATGTCTATCAAGAGATACAAACCATACTTTTTGAGAACCTAATGCCCATACATTCCAAAGAGATTTTGACCTATATTAATGGATTTGTAGAGAACTCTGGGAAACTTGGAATGGTAGGTGTTGTTTATGTACTGTTCGCATCTTTGATGTTCTTTAAAAACTATGACTATATTGTCAATGACATCTTTGAGAGTCAAAGAAGAAGCTTTTGGTCATCGGTAACCGTCTATTGGACACTCGTGACACTTACGCCTATTATGATGGTTTTATCTTTTTATCTCTCTAATCAGATTCAAGTTATCTTAGATAAAAATCAATTTACCGATGGCATTGAACTACTTCAAATTTTACCATTTTTCATTGTTTGGTCCATCTTCTTTTTAAGCTATAAGATTTCAGCCAATGTACACGTTTCAGTAAAAGCAGCAATGATTAGCTCTTTTATTGCTTCCTTGGTCTGGTACATTGCCAAAAGTGGGTTTATCTTTTATGTAGTGCATAACCAAACCTACATGAGCATCTATGGAAGTTTAAGTATTTTACTCTTCTTTTTCTTATGGATTTACATCTCATGGGCAATCTTCTTACATGGCTTAAAGTTTTGCCATCTGCTTGAATGCAGTGATGAGATAGAAGCCATTAACTAATAAAAAGTATCTACCCCAATAATAATCCAACAAGCAATGTGTAAAATCACCGTAAAGAGAACTGCTGAAGAGCCAAGGTCTTTGGCTGCTTTGGCTAAAGAGTGAATCTCTGTGGTAACCAAGTCCACCACATTCTCAATAGCAGAATTAAGTAACTCTGCGACCATAATCATAAAGTAACTCATCAAAAGTACCAATTTATAGATAAGTTCAAATGGCATAAAATAGATAGCTGGCAATACAATTAATGCAATAAAAAGCTCCAACTTAAAAGAGGTTTCTGTTTTAATCGCATGGACTAAACCATCTAAAGCATAAGAGGCATTTTTAAAAAGGGTATATTTTGGTTTATTATTCATAGATTACAGTCCAAAGGTTAAGACAATTTGACCATTTCTAACATCAATTCCTTTAACAAGAGAGGAACCCATTCCTGCTTTTGAAATGTTATAGATAGGTTTTTTTGAAATGGTTTCAGCAATTAACAATCCAAGTGCATTTCGCATGTCATTTGTCAAATACTTTGCCAAAGAAAAATCTTGAAACTTCAAATCTTGAACCATAGGATTGGCTAAATATAAATTTTGTGTTTTAGGGTCATAACGTACGCCCGAAGAGAGACTTAATTTCCCTCCTAAGCCATTGGGTAAAAACATATTGGTCACATTAAATCCTGTTCCAATAGAGAGTTTATCTGAACCTGCTTGTCCTAAAATATTGGGGTCACGCATCTCAACTGTCCCAAAACTTCTACTCTCTTTGACGGGAAATTGTCCTGCTAATGTAGAGTTTATCATGCTCATAGGCACGGTAATAGAGTAACCTCGTCCTTGTGGGTCAATCCCAACACATGCTGTAAAAGAGCCTACTAAAAGCCCTAATATTACCAAGAGTGATTTTTTTGCAATTGTTTTCATATCTATCCTTTAAAATTTAGTTGTTGTTTCTATATCGTGTGCTTTGTTGTAAGCTTTAATTTTACGCACATACGCATCATGCTTTCTTTTACGCATGGCTTCTCTTTTAAGTAAATCTATTTTTGCCTGTGCGTGATTGACAATTAAATATTTTTGCTCAACCATCTTTCCAATAATTTTTTGAAAAGTAGGGGCTGCTGTTTGTGATGCGAAATAGACTTTTTTAGGTTTAATCACAAAAACACCGATACTGTATTTATGTCCATACTCATCATTGGCAAAACCAAAGAAGCTACTGTGGTACTTCTCCACATAACGCCCATGTTCAGAGATGTGTGCTGTTCCTGTTTTACCACCCACCTCTAATCCATCATATTGAGCAGCCGTTCCTGTTCCTCTATTGACCGTACCTAACAACATATCTTTAACAATATCTGCTGTCTTAGCCGAACATGCTTGTAGTGAGGCTACCGTCACAGGAGGAGCATAGTGTTTGGAATTTTTATCACTCATCGTGTGAACAATTTTGGGCGTAACAGCAATGCCATCATTGTTAAAAGCAGAATAACCTTTCATCAGTTGCATAAAGTTTACAAGCAGTCCATAACCATATGCCGTATTTGCAGCATGTACTTTATAGTTAAGCAAATAAGCTGGTTTAATCCTTCCTGCTAACTCTTTTGAAAGGTCAATCCCTGAAAGTCGTGCAAAACCGAATTTTCTCCAACCATTATATAGCTCTTCTCCAGAGAGTCGCCATGCAATTTTAGAAATACCAATATTCGAAGAGTACATAACAATTCCCTTTGGGGTTAAAGCTTTAAAGTTATCATCATCTGAAATTGTATAATGCTTATTGACCACAAATTTTCCACCTAAGGGGATTGGTTTTCTTAAATTGACTTTGTTGTGTTCTATTGCCACAGCCATGGTAAAGGGTTTCATAACAGAACCTGGCTCATAAAGATACTCGGCAAAATTTGGGTTCAATATATTGACATCTTTTTGATGAATGTAAGAGGGATTAAAACGCTCTGAAGTGGCTAAAGCCAACAACTGACCTGTTTGAGAATCCATCACTGCTGCCATCACCTCCTCTGCTGCTGTTTGATTTTTCATCTCATCTAAAATAGTTTCTACCTCTTTTTGAAATGCGATTGGGATATTAAGATGCAAGTCCAAGCCATCTACCCTTTTCGTCTCTTTACTCTCACCATTGAGTAGAGGTGTACGAAGTGCATCACTTTTTCCTTGAATTTTTCCATCTCGTTCGGGCAATAAATAAGCACTATAAGCCTTTTCTAATCCCTTAATCCCTGTTGATTTTTTATATTTCTCTCCTGTTTGACGTACATATCCTAAAACAGGTGTCAATGTGTTTTTATGAGGGAAATAACGGTTTTCACTAAAAGGAACAATATCTAAAGCATGAATCATATGTGGTTTTTTAGGATTGAGTGGACGAAATATCTTTAACCTCATCATCTTATGTGAAAGTGATTTTAAATCACTTGCTAGACGATAATCTAAATTATTTGCGATAACAATATATCCTGATTTTGCTTTGCCTGATTTATCGACAAACTTAGATGCCACTTCTTCTTCACTCATGCCAGAGTAGATAGAAAAAAGCTTAATAAAAAGATTCTTTTTTGTTGGGTCAATACTTCGGGTATTGATTTCAGCTTTAAAAAGTTTATTGCTATATGCCAAAACAAAATTATCAGCTGAAATAATTTTACCTCGAACTGCCTTATTCTCAACGCTAACAATTTTTGAGTTTAAGGTATCAGCATGCATCACTTTATTGGCTAAATTTATTAAAAATATAAAAAATAGTAAAAATATTCCCAAAAACATTGCTAATAAGATGGCTGAACGATAACGTATCATTTTATTTTCTTGCATATTAGCCTTTTCTAAGTAGTTAAAAAGAGATTTTACTAAAATTCTGATAAAATATGCCCATTAAACCAATAAAGAATATAATTCATGATTGATAAACCCTTATTTAGTGCAACAATGATCCTCTTAATCTTGGGGTTAATTATGTCCTACTCACTCTCAAGCTATGTTGTTTTAAAATATGGCTATAACGATATGCATTTTTTTATTAGGCAAGGTGTCGCCGTTCTTATTGGCTTTGTACTCATCGTAGGACTCTCAAAACTTGACCCAGATAAATGGTTTAAACCCATAGGCGTGATGCTATTTCTTACTTTTCTTATTGTGTTACTCATTATGCCCCTTCTTCCTGAATCTTTTGTTAAAAGTGTGGGGGGAGCAAAACGATGGATAAACTTGGGTTCTGTTTCCATCACACCTGTTGAGTTTTACAAAATTGGCTTTATTATGTTCATTTCTTGGTCACTCGTACGCACACGTCTGCCTAAAGGAAAAATGAATTTACGCTCAGAGATAAAACTTTTTGTTCCCTATATTGTTGTCTTAATTATTAGTACCCTACTCATTGCTGTCTTTCAAAAAGATTTAGGACAAACTGTAGTGCTATCACTTACACTTATTATTCTATTTCTTTTGGTGGGGAGTAGTTTTCGTTTCTTTTCACTCCTAGCAGGACTCTCATTAGGGTCATTGGTACTGCTTATTATTACCCAGCCTCACCGAATAAAACGGATTAAAGATTGGTTTCTCTCTTTTAACAATGAAAGTAACCGACTCGAAACCTACCAAATCTCAAACTCCATAGATGCCATACGCAATGGAGGCTTCTTTGGTCAAGGCATCGGTAATGGACAATACAAACTAGGACATCTCTCAGAAGTCAATACAGACTTTATTTTAGCAGGTATCTCTGAGGAGTTAGGCTTTGTTATGATTATATTGGTTACGCTTATTATGCTTTTTATTATCTTTCGTATTTTTAAAATTGCGGCTAAAGTAGAGACACCCACTTACTATCTTTTTTGTGTCGGTTCTGCCCTACTTATTACCTTTTCATTTTTCATTAACTCATTTGGTATTTCAGGAATTACCCCTATTAAAGGGATTGCTGTTCCCTTTTTAAGTTATGGAGGGTCACAAGTCATCGCGTCATCGCTAAGCATTGGCTTAGTGTTAATGATTTCTAAAAAAATAAAAAGGAAATAAATATGAGCATCGTCATGACAGGAGGAGGCACAGGAGGGCATCTTACCATTATTAAAGCTGTAAAAGAACATCTTTTAGAGGAACAGCTTATCTATATTGGTTCTACCAAAGGGCAAGACCAAGCATGGTTTAAAGAAGATGAGCAATTTCACTCAACTTACTTTTTACAAACCCAAGGAGTCGTTAATCAAGGTCTTTTAGGTAAGATAAAATCTATCTTTATGCTTGCTAAAGCCACCCTACAAGCCCGAAAAATTTTAAAAAATGCTCATGCTAAAGTGGTCTTTTGTGTCGGAGGATTTTCAGCCGCCCCCACTTCTTTTGCAGCCATTACCTTGGGTATTCCCTTGGTTATCCATGAACAAAATGCAGCCATCGGTTCTCTTAATAAACTTTTACGTTCTCGTGCTAAAGCCTTCATTAGCTCTTATGAGGAACAAAGCCCTATTACGGCTTACCCTATTAAAAATGAATTTTTTGAAAAGTCACGCATTAGAGAAGAGATTAAAAGCATTATTTTTCTAGGAGGTTCACAAGGTGCAAAAGCCATTAATGAATTGGCGTTAAAACTCGCCCCTACGCTTAAAGAAAAAAACATTAATATCATTCATCAAGCAGGGGAAAGAAACATACAAGAAGTTGAAAAATCCTATGAAAAGCTAGGCATACAAGCCAAAGTTTTTGGCTTTACCAAAGAGCTTTCAACTTACATGGAAGAAGCAGACTTTGCCATTGCCCGTTCAGGGGCATCAACACTTTGGGAACTCTCAGCCATTGCCTGCCCAACACTCTTTATCCCCTACCCTTATGCAGCAGGCGACCATCAATATTACAATGCCAAGTTTTTAAAAGACCTCGATGTTGCGTGGATAATGCGTGAAAATGAGCTAGATGTTCAAAAAGTACTGAAACTTTTAGATGAGAACATGCTAGAGAAGTCACAAAAACTTCAAAATTTAATAGAAAAAGATGGTGCATTACAGATTGCTCAATTATTAAAGAATATTTAACTTAATATTCTTTCTTTCTCTTAACCTCCTTTTAGCTATAATTCCGAGCTTTTTATAATTTTCTATAAAAGAGAAGCAAATTCTCATGTAGTTATTCCTTGAACGGTTGCACTTTTTGTGTTAAGGACTACAGTGGCATAAACCAACAGACTACGGTCTTTAAAAATATTATTTTTGTCTTGAAATACATAATCAAATTATCTATTTTTGGACTTTTGCAAGGAGCAAAATATGGTAGCAATGAAAGATTTATTAGAATGTGGTGTACACTTTGGACACCAAACAAGAAGATGGAACCCAAAAATGAAAAAGTTTATTTTTGGTGAGCGAAAAAACATCTACATTATTGACTTACAAAAAACACTTAGATACTTCAAATACACTTACAATGTTGTAAAAGAAGCAGCAGCTGAGGGTAAAACCGTAATCTTTGTAGGAACAAAAAAACAAGCACGTTCAGCAGTTAAAGAACACGCTGAAAGATGTGGAATGCCTTACGTTTCTACAAGATGGTTAGGGGGAATGCTAACAAACTACCCTACTATGAAAAAATCTATTAGAAAACTAGAAATCATTGAGCAGATGGAAGAAAATGGTCAGATTGAAATGCTAACTAAAAAAGAAGCACTTATGCTACTTAGAAAAAAAGCTAAACTTTCTGCCTACCTTGAAGGTTTTAGACATATGAAAAAACTTCCAGATATGATGTTTGTTATTGATGCTGTAAAAGAACACATTGCTGTTAAAGAAGCAAGAAGAATGGGAATGAAAGTTGTTGCACCACTTGATACAAACTGTGACCCAGATGTGGTTGATTACCCAATTCCAGGAAACGATGATGCGATTCGTTCAATCAACCTTTTCTGTAGAGAGATGGCTGAAGCAATCATTGAGGGTCAAGCAGAATTAGCTGAAAAAGAAGGTGTCGCAGCTGATAATGCACCAGCAGCAGATGCTGAACTTGGTGAAGCAATGATGGCACAAACTGAAGACCCAGAAGT
>JALSQB010000040.1 GCA_026985655.1 Campylobacteraceae bacterium
AAGTAAATCTTGACGTTGAACCAAGAGAGATTACTTTAGAGCTAGAAGAGGGGAGAGAGGAAGCTTTAAAATTAAAGCTTCGTTCTTTGGGTTACCCTTTGCTTACCGATGAACTATCGCTCTTTCAAGAGGTAGGTACAACGGCTAAGAGTTTTGTATCTTGTGCAGTTGGTAAGATGGATAGCTAGACATATAAGTAGCTTAATAGTAACATTTCACTATCATATCTTTATAAAAATATAAGGTAAAATATAAAATGAGTAAATTATTAGATTTAGACGCAAACGGACAACTTGTAGCACTGTTAGAACTTTATGGTATGAAAGTAGAGCAGATTGAAGATTATTTCTTTGTTGATGGGCTTTTCCCTGGTATTGTTGCACACGCATTTGAAATGGAAAATTTTGGTGACTCGGTGGTTGTTCAGTTAGACATTACAATGTTATTTCCAAACAACCATTTTGTGGAGTCTTTTGTAGCACAAGCTACCACGGTTGAAGATGCGATTGCCAATACCTTTGAGCAGTTTGAAACCAATGCCTTGCACCCTTTTATTATGGCATTTTGGAGTAATGCTAAAAAAGTTGAAAATGGTGTTGGAACAGATGTATGGGAAATCAATGGGGAACGATGGGAAGCTGTCATTTCTAACTATACCTACCGTGGTCAAGAAGATTTTGAAACGGTTATTCCAGACATTGACACGATGTTTGATGTGATTAAAGAATCCATAGAAGCTTACCCTTTAACAGAAGATATTTATGCAGTTAGAACGGTTTATACCAATGGAAGTGATGGGAAAAAAGTGGTTGAAGGCTTAATCAATAATGAAGAGTTTCCAGAGCTTCAAGAAGCAGTTTCATCATTAGCGTGGAACGAATTTGAGCAGTTTTACTCTGTGCGAAATCTTGTTTTACTAATGAAACTAAAAAAAGAAGCATAGGTTTGATGACCCCGTACCCAAGTGTTCTAAGCATTGCAGGTTCAGATTCTGGTGGGGGAGCTGGTATTCAAGCAGATATTAAAAGCATCTCTGCCAATGGTGCGTATGGGGCGACGGTTATTACAGCAACAACAGCCCAAAATACCCAAGGAGTAAGAGATATTCATCTTTTACCTCTAGCACACATCAAAGCACAACTTGATGCTGTTTTAAGTGACATTAGATTTGGGGCTGTTAAGATTGGCATGTTACCTTCGTGTGAGATTATTGACGTGGTCAGCGAAAGATTGGCATTTTATGGCATAAATCAAATCATTTTAGACCCTGTGATGATAGCCACCTCGGGTGACAAACTCATTGATGCTGGAGCAATAGAGCGTTTAAAAGCATTTTTTCCTCAAACTTATTTAATTACACCAAACATTCCAGAGGCTGAGTTACTCATTGGACATTCCATTACCCTCGACAATATGCAATCTTCAGCCAAAGAGATAGCTGAAAAATTTTCAGTTTCTGTACTCTTAAAAGGGGGACATTTAGAGGCTAAAGCGTTAATGATAGATGTACTCTATCTTTTTAAAGAGAAGAGAGCAGTGGTGATAAATCATAAAAGCATTGATACTAAACATACACATGGAACAGGTTGTTCTTTGTCCTCTAGTATTGCTACTTATTTGGCTTTAGGATTTGACTTAGAAGGGTCTGTTAAAAAGTCTTGTGCTTATTTAAATGAAGCCATTGAGGCAGGAAAAGATAAAGTGTTAGGAAAAGGAAATGGACCAATTAATCATTTTATGTTGAAGTAACATAAAATCTAAAAGACAAGAAGTATCTCTTGTCTTTTTTGTGTAAGTAAAACTTAGTTTACAGCTACTTCAACAGCAGTACCTTCCCAGATACCGTGTTTTGTACAGTAACCATGTGCTACTAATTTAAGTTTTTTCCCTGTAGGAATAATTGTAAATGTAGTAGTGTTGTGTGCTTTGATGTTACCAAGAGTACCAGGAACATAAGTTACTTGTGCCAATTTAGTTTCACCATTAAAAAGTGTAATAGACTCAATGTAGTGATCAAAATCATCTGGGTGAGTGTATTCGTTACCCATTTTTACAGTCACTTCAAATGGCTCACCAGCAGTTGCTGTGTCAGCACAAGTAATAAATGGTGAGTGTCTGTCAATAAGGTCTTTTTTCGCTTCTCTATCTACTTCTGAGATGTCCACGTATTTGTTGATTTTTGGCATGTTAATAATCCTTTAGATAAAATTTATTCCGTACTATATCGAAAATATTTTAAATCAGAGTAAAATTATCTTATTTAAGTTTTTCTTTTAACTCTTTTGCCCATGCATTGAGTCTTTTCTTATCATCATGGCTCAATGTTGCCTCTTTGTGCATAGAGAGATAAGTACTCATCGGCATACGAATAACAATTGACTTTGGCAATTTTTTGAGTATTTTTAACTGTTTCTCTTTGCTGTAATTATTCCATTTTGAAAAATTGACAATCTTTCGTGCATTTTTAACGTGAAGTTGCGTAAACCATGAAACAGGTGCCACATTGTAGTACCAAGGGGCTTTGACTTGTGAAGAGTGACAATCATAACACGAACGTTTTAAGATGCTTAAAACCTCTTTGGGTACTTGTAGTTCTTCACTCTCTTTTATGGGGAGTGTGGCTTTCACATTGAGAGAAAAAGCTTGTATGGCAATGAGTAAAACAAGTAGCCAAAACCAAAAACTTTTGAAGATTGTTTTTTTTAACATGGGTGTTCCTTTTAGCTAAATCTATAATTAAATTTAGGCAAGATATATCGAGATAAGAGGAAGAATTTTCTTACAAAATAGAACAATCCCCCAATGCTTATGAGGTAAAGCCAGTTGTTTGGAATATTTTTAAGTAGGGAATTTAAAAGAGCGTTTAAATTTCCTTTGTAAGTAGTTTTACTTAAGTTCGCACCAAAGCCAACTCTTTTCATAAATTTATTAGTCCCTAACTTTTCAAGCCCTTTTAGTCCATTTGCTCCGTAGGTTGAGGCGTAGAGAAAATTCTTGTTGCTAATATTGGGCATCTTTTTAAGAGAGCTTAGGGCTTTATAGTTGGTGATTTTTAACAAGACTTGGCTCTTTTTTCCAAAACGTGTGGCAAACTTGTTGAACGAGAGTAGGGCTTTTAAATTACGACTTTTATGGAGTAAGATTAAAGCTTGATTGAGTCCTACTTGTTGGTAGAGTTTTTGTATGGGAATTAATAAGTTTCGTATTGCTTTAAGTGACTTTGTCTTTTTGGCTATGGCTATCTGTTTGATGAGTTTTGACTCTAGCCATAAAGGTATTTTTTGTGTTCGTTTGGCATATTTTAAAAGAAAAATAGACTCTTTAACAGGAACACTTTTTCCCTTGCTTTTGAGGGTGCTAGCCGTAGCAATTAATCCAAGAGAAGAGAGTGCTACCATTAGATTATCTACCTTTTCATCGTTTACATAGTGCATGCCCTCTATGGATAGGTCTCGAATGTCACCCACGACCAAAAAGTCAGAAGCCAAGGCAGAGGTTTGCCCTATAAATTCATCGCTTTTTCCTTTAAATATGCCCTCCAATACCTTTTGGGTTTTATAAGATAATGAGGCACGTTTTTCATCTATAACTTGCATGAGTTGAGAAGATTCAGGATTTTTTGTAACATAGTCATACGCCATAAAATATGAGAGATAAGATTTGGCTTCAACATATTTTTGCTCTTTGATAAGCTCTTTGGTGTGAGGAATGGGGTCAATTTGTACAAGCGTACTCACATCAAATGTTTGTCGCTCCTCTAAAATCATAAGCGAAGCTAGGGTCAGGCTCAATATGATTAGAGGGGTGAGTAGCTTAAACATTAGATAAAGATTGAATCCAAAATTGTATTGACATAATCATTGGCTTTAAACTTAATGAGGTCTTTTGGTTGTTCCCCTGTGCCTATGAAATAGATGGGCATCTTTAATTCGTGGGCAATGGAGAGAACTGAACCCCCCTTTGCTGTACCGTCTAGCTTGGTAATAATGATGCCATCAATACCTATGAGTTCATTAAATACTTTGGCCTGGTTAATGCTCGAAGAGCCTTGTGTCCCATCAAGTATGAGCATTTTTCGGTGTGGTGCATTGGGCATAGACTTATTGGCGATACGAACCATTTTTTTAAGCTCTTCACCCAAATTGGTTTGGGTATGTAAGCGTCCTGCTGTGTCAAGTAGTACACGGTCGGCATTTTTAGCTTTGGCAGAGGCGATGGTATCAAAAACAACAGCAGAGGGGTCATGCCCTTGTTGTGTAGCAATAATTGGTACTTCTAGTTTTTTTGCCCAACGGCTAAGTTGCTCTATGGCAGCTGCTCTAAAAGTGTCAGCTGCACCTAAGACAACACTCTCTCCATTACTTTTGTGATAATGTGCTAGTTTGGCAATGGTGGTTGTTTTTCCAGCACCATTAACCCCAATAATCATCTCAACAAAAGGTTTGTCAGTAATGTCAGTTTTCCAATCAGCTTCATATTGAAAAACTGAGATAAGCGTATTGAAAGCTTGTGTTCTTTCAACTTTATCAGGTAGTGATTCAAGAAATTTTTCGATTAATGCGTAATTGACATCAGCTTCAAGTAAAATATCTTCAAACTCATCTTTGCTAATACTTCTCTTTTTTTGAGGAGAAACTTCACTAATAGCTTCATTGGTTCGTTTAAAAACCTTTTTTAATATGTTAAACATTTTGACCTTATCTTTTTATTTTTTTAAGTAGTTGTTTAATGTCGCTCTCAATCATCTCTTGAGGAATCATACCTTCGTAGTGTGTAAAATATTTTCCTCTATAAAAAAGAATGGTAAGTGGCATTGGAAACTCTTCTGGTAATTTTAGTTTTGCACCTATCATATGAATAAACTTTAGGTTTTCATCTTGGCTTGTAGAAACATAATAGTTTACTTTTTGAGCAATGAGCAATTTTGCTAATTTATTTTTATCAATATCATCATGGACTAAAGAAGAGAGAACAAATATATCTTCTTTAAATTTTTTTTGTAATTTAACAAGATGAGGAAGTTGCCCTCTACACGGTGGACACCAAGTCGCCATCATATTAACAATAACAATGGGTTGTTCTATGTTTTTAAAGTTATAAATATCATTTTTTACGTCTAAACTATTGACTTTGTCTTGTAAATTTTTAAATTGAAAATGGTACTCACTGGGAGGTGTTTTTTTGACTGTTTTAAGGACAACTTTTTTTGATGGGTTTACTTCTTCTCTTATTTTAAAGTCATCATTTTTTACGATGTTATCGTCACAAGCAGAAAAAAATAATAGAGACAATAGTGTGAAATATAGAGGTGAAAATTTATTTTTCATGTGATACGAAGTCTTTTTGTTGTAATTTTTAGTCATTATATCAAAAAAAGATGAAGTGTGCAATGAATGATGGATAAAAAAACGTTTAGAAAAATATGTATAGAAAAAGCAAATAAAAAGAGAAATGTTAATAGTTATAGCGTAGATAAAAAGATAAATAAAAGACTCTATAACTACATAAAAGAGCAAGATGCAAGTACTATTATGTTATATATACCTCTAAGAATTGAAGTTAATATTAATAGCTTGATTTTAAGGCTTAGACGAGAGAAAAAAATAGTTTTAGTGCCATTTATGGAGGGTGAAAGCTTCAGCTTGGTAAAATATAGGCTACCTTTATATATAAAAAAATTTGGTGTAAAAGAGCCTAAAAATACAAACAAATATCAACATAAAATAGATTTAGCGATTGTTCCCATTATTGGAACAGATAGGACATTAAGACGTGTAGGCTTTGGGAAAGGCTTTTACGATAGATTTTTTGAAAAAAATCATCAAAAAATTTCAAATGTTCTTTTTGTAAGTAGAGAAGCTTGTGTCGCATCTGAAATTGTTACTGATGCCCATGATGTTAGGGGGTGTTGTTATGTTAATCGTAAATCAGGTGTTTTTGTTAAGTAAAGAGAAAAATAAGAAAGAGAAAAAATGTCAGAAACCATATTATTATCACTGTTTTTAATGATGCTTGGGATAGCCATTACTTATGTGATAATGGGACGTATCCATAAGAAGCAGTTCATCTATTTAGAAAGTGAAGCCAATGCCAAGGCAAAAGCCATAGAGTACGAAGCAGAACATCTACTTGATGAAGCTAAAGTAAAAATTCAAAAAGATGAAATGTTGCTTGAAAAGAAATTCCAAGATAAAGAGTTAGCACTTGTTAAGCAGAAAACGGAACTCTCGCTAGAATTGAAGTCTTTAGAAAAAAAAGAGAAAAATATTCTAAAGTCTAAAGCAAATATTTTAAAACAAGAACGTGTTTTAGATGCTTTAGAAAAAGAGAAAAAAGAGGCGATTGCCCAAAGTATTTCAACCCTTGAAAAGTCAGCAGGTATGACCAAAGAGGAAGCCAAACGCTACCTCCTTGCAGAGTTAAAAAATGAATCGCAATTAGAATTTGCATTAGTGAGTAGAAAATATGAAAAAGAAGCTCAAGAAGAGGCTCAGAAAAAAGCCAATTATATTCTCTCACAAGCAGTAACACGTTATGCAGGTGAGTTTGCTGGAGAACGTTTAATGAACAGTATTACTTTGCCCTCCGATGAACACAAAGGTAGAATTATTGGGAAAGAGGGACGTAATATTAAAAGTTTAGAGAAGCTTTTGGGGGTTGATATTATTATTGAAGAAACACCTGGGGTTATTCTTGTCTCTAATTTTAATCTTTATCGAAGAGCCATTGCGACCAAAACCATTGAACTTTTGGTTGAAGATGGAAGAATTCACCCTGGACGCATAGAAGAGGTACACGCAAAAGTTAAAGATGAATTTGAACAAAAAATCTTAGAAGAGGGTGAAGCTATTGTTGTTGAGTTGGGGCTTTATCCGATGGATACGGAGTTGATGCGTTTGATTGGACGATTGCGTTACCGTGCAAGTTATGGTCAAAATGCTTTAGCACATACTTTAGAAGTTGCCAAACTGGCTGCCATTATGGCCGTAGAGATGGGAGGCGATGAAAAGCTAGCGTTAAGAGCAGGATTGCTTCATGACATTGGTAAAGCATTGACCCAAGACCATGGAGGAAATCATGTCGATTTAGGGGTAGATGTGTGTAAACGCCATAATGAACATCCTACGGTGATTAATGCTATTTATGCACATCATGGACATGAAGAGCCAGATGGTGTAGAATCAGCTGCTGTATGTGCAGCTGATGTACTCTCGGCTTCTCGACCAGGGGCTAGAAGTGAGGTTTTAGAGAGTTTTATTAAACGGGTTAAAGAGATTGAAGAGATAGCACTCTCCAAAGCAGGGGTCGTTGATGCTTATGCGATTAATGCAGGTAGAGAGGTACGTGTTTTTGTAGATGCTGGAAAAATTGATGATGCGAGTGTCTATTTATTGTCTAAAGAGATTGCAAAAGAGATAGAAAATAAGGTACAATACCCAGGTGACATCAAAATAAATGTCATTCGAGAAAAACGCGAAATTCAATATGCACGATAAAGGAAAAAAATGAAAAAAATAGTCGGAATGTTACTTTTAAGTCTTTTTGTACTGATAACAGGATGTAATGCAAAAGATAGTAATAGTACCATTGTAAAAGATAATAGAACACAGAGTAAAGATACCATTGTGGTATTAGAGACAAATCAAGGAAGCATTGAACTTAAAATGTTTCCAGAAGTTGCTCCTTTGGCCGTGGAAAACTTTGTGACTCATGCCAAAGAGGGTTACTACAATGGTCTTATTTTTCACCGTGTGATTAAAGATTTTATGATTCAAGGTGGAGACCCAACAGGAACAGGTAGAGGTGGCGAGTCTATTTGGAAAAAAGAGTTTGTTAATGAACATAAACCCAATGTTGTTTTTGATAGACCATTTTTATTGGCAATGGCAAACCACGGACCTAATACCAATGGAAGTCAATTCTTCATCACAACCAAAGCGACCCCTTTCTTAAATGGTGGATATACTATTTTCGGTGAAGTTGTAGCAGGAAAAGATGTTGTTAGTAAAATTGAAAATACAAAAACAGCTAGAGGTGATAGACCTGTAAAAGATCAAGTAATGAAAAAGGTTTTTGTTAAAAAATAATGAATCTCGATACAATACGTCAAGAGCGTTTAAAGGCTCTTGACTGGAAAAACATAAAGCCTTACTGGGAAGCCATACAGCAACTTCCCACTCCTAAAAATATTGACATAAATTTAAATGATACCGTTGAAATGTTAGCCAATAACTTTTCAGCAGAAGAGGAGCAATTTATTTATGATACTGCAAAACTTATGCACCCTTGGCGTAAAGGACCTTTTCAAGTTTCAAAAACATTTATTGACTCTGAATGGAAAAGTAATTTAAAATACAACTTACTCCGTCCTCATTTTAATTTAAAAGATAAAGTTGTAGGTGATATTGGCTGTAATAATGGCTATTACTTATTTAGAATGATGGAAGATTCCCCCAAACGCCTTATTGGTTTTGACCCATCTGCCATTACTTATTGTCAATTTAAATTTTTAGACCATTTTATGAAAACTGATATTTGCTATGAACTCTTAGGCGTAGAGCATGTGGAATTTTACGAACATAAATTTGACGTGCTCTTCTGCCTTGGAGTACTCTATCATCGTTCTGATCCAATTGCGATGTTAAAATCTCTCTTTAAAGGCTTAAATGCAGGTGGAGAGCTAATTCTTGATACTTTTATGATAGATGGCGAAGAGGAGATATGTTTAACCCCACGTGAACGTTACTCTAAAATGGGTAACATCTACTTTATCCCTACGGTATCGGCGTTAAAAAATTGGTGTTATCGAGCAGGTTTTGAAGAAGTTGAGGTACTTGCTATGGTAAAAACAGAGCATGAAGAACAACGAAAAACAGAATGGATTAATTCTCAATCTTTAGATGATTTTTTAGATAAAGATGACCAAAGTAAAACAGTCGAGGGTTATCCTGCACCTAAAAGGGTATATATTAAGGCAAAACGATTAAAAAAATAGTATAAATGAAAAAAAAATCTCAAAAGTCTTAAAAATAAGGTATAATTAAAGATATATAAGTAGTTTCTTAAAAATTACTAAACTTATAAAATAATATTATTTTTAGGATAAAGATGAGAATATTAACAATTGGGTTTGAAGATGAATTCGTAAAAGAGTTAGAATCTGAACTTGCAAAGTATTTTATCTGTATTGTTGATGTTGCACGAGATTTATATGATGCTACGAATTTTACAGATTTTCGCCATTATGAGCTGATTATTGTTGTAGATGAAGGTGAAAAATATACTTTAGAAAAATATAGTAATGAGGTAAAAAAGAAAAAACGTGAAACAAAAATTATTGTTCTAACTAAAAATCAAAAAAATCAAATTCCACTTTTTCGTTTAGGTATTGATGATGTTATGGTTAATTTTATTGACTCTTCAGAAGTGATTGCTGCACGGGTATTATCTAATATGAGAAAACTTTTTGGAACCACCATAGATGTTGGAAAACTTGTGATTGATATTGTCAATAAACGCATTGAATATGACGATAAAATCGTCTCTTTAAACGGTAAAACCTTTGATATTTTGGCTTATTTAGCACTTAGAGAAGACAGAGTTTTTTCTAAAGATGAAATTATTAATGCACTATGGGAAGAGCCAGAGTATGTATCAGACAATACGGTTGAAGTAGCCATTAATCAGATACGAAAACGTTTAAAAAGTATTTTAGGTTTTCAAGTAATACATACAGTACGAAGACGAGGCTATAAATTCTCTTATGAAAAGTAGGGTGTCATTTTAATGCACCTTTTAAAAGCACCGTTAAAATTTTACTACCCTTAGAGTGCTGCAATAAATTGCACCCTACGAGTTTTTAACGGTTTCTATCCAATAAGACATAATCTTTTGTTCTTGTTTTAAAGTAGTACTCATACCATGACCTGGGTAAACAGTAAAATCTCCTTCAATTTTCATAGCTTTCTCTAAACTTTTCACCATCTCTTCTGCTGATGAAAAAGGAAAATCCCATCTTCCGATTGAACCTTGAAAAAGAAAATCTCCTGAAAACCAAACATCTCCAATCTCTATAATCGAATTACCTGGGGTGTGTCCTGCAAATTTTCTATATTGAATATCTATTCCTTGAATATTAATTTTTTCATCGCCATTAATCAAATAGTCAGCTTTAGAGGGAGGAACATTATTTCCTAAGGGCGATTTCGTCAGCATAAACTCATCATCTTTTGGAATGTAAAGTGGAATGTTAAACGCTGTTTTTACTTCATGGTTTGACCAAACATGGTCGTAGTGTCCATGTGTGTTAAGAATGGCAACAGGATTAGTTACATTCTTTTTTATCCAGCCTAATGCATTGGTTCCAGGGTCAATAATTAGGTCTTTATTGTCAATAGTAACAATGTAACAATTTGTTTGGGTTGCACCCATCGCTTGAAATTTAATTTTCATTATGATGCCTTTTAGATATACTATTGCTATGAATTTTTATACAATTTTAGAAGAAGCCATAGAGAGCGACAATATAGCGACTAAAGAGAAATTAACAGAGCAATGTTTTGTGTATTGTAGCCAAAATAAATTAATAGATGAGCCAAAAGAGGAAGCTAAAATCTTTCAAGAACCCTCTTATTTCCATAAGTGTAAAATTGTTCAAGCTAAAGCCTTAAAAGCCCGTAAAAATTTTGATACTAAAGAGGGTTTAGCCAGTTTGGTTCATGCGATTGCACATATTGAATACTCTGCCATAGATTTGGCATTAGATGCTGTTTATCGTTATCCTGCAATGAATCAACAGTATAAGCTAGATTGGCTAGAAGTAGCAAAAGATGAGATACGACATTATAGGATGCTAGAAGAACTTCTAAAGGAATTGGGCTTTAACTATGGTGATTTTTCTGTTCACGCTGGATTGTTTGATGCCTCTATGAATACAGCAAATAATCATCTTGATAGAATGGCAATTATCCCTAGATATTATGAAGCAAGTGGATTAGATGTAACCCCCCAGATTTTAAAAAAGTTAGATAATAAGCGAAAAAATCCTTTTGTAAAAAAATTAATTAGTATTTTAAATATTATTTATAGTGAAGAGATAGAACACGTTCAAAAAGGCGACTATTGGTTTAAAGCTTTATGTGATTTAGAAAAAAAAGATATTAATATTTACTTTGAAATTTTAGATAAATATAATATTTTAGATAAACACAGACCTCATTTAAATGTAATAGCTAGAAAAAAAGCAGGCTTCTCTTGTTCGGAGATAAGGCTATTGGGGAGTGTTGAGTGCAGTGATTAAGCATCTGTTTCTTAAATAAAAACAGAATTAAATACATATTGTTTGGGACTATATTTAATAAATAATAGAGTATAATTATTTATTAACTAATAAAAACCAAAAAAAGTGAAAAAAATGCAAAATACAATAGAATTTTATAAACCATCCGTTCAAGAAAACACACAAAAATATATAGATGATGTATTAACTTTCTCCGATAACAATAAAGTTGAGAAGTTAGAAAATAAGGTAAAAGAGTTTATTGGCTGTGAAAATGTATTGGCCGTAACCTCTGGTGCTGCAGCCTTACACCTTGCTATGTGTGCTTTGGACTTTAAACGAGGAGACAAAGTTATTTGTAGTATTAATGTTTTCCCCTCTGTTCCTCAAGCCGTTAGACATTTTGATGCTGAACCTATTTTTGTCGATATTGAAGATAAAAACTATAACCTAGACATAGGAAATTTAGAACGAGCCTTAAAAGATAATAAGAGTAAGAAATTAAAAGCGATTATTTTAAATCATATGGCAGGAAATATTGTTGATTTAGATGCTGTTTATGCTCTGGCAAGTGAATATAAAGTAAAAGTGATTGAAGATGCATCTAATGCCATGGGTGCAAAATATCAGGGAAATTATATTGGAAATACAGGTGCTGATATTACTGTTTTTTCATTTGCTCCTCATCTTTGTAGCTCAACAGTAAATGGTGGACTACTTCTTTGTAAAGATGAAGCCGTCCATGAGCGTGCAAAATTATTGAGTTTTCATGCTATGCAAAATAGAGAACGTGATGCGTATGGCTCGGTAAGCTATATCTATGATGTGGTTGATATTGGGTGGAAATATGACCTTAGTCAGCTAGAAGCTGCTTATTGTTTAGCCGAGTTTGAAGCTTTAGAAAAAACATTGGCTAGACGTAAAGAGATAGCACTTATGTATAGTAAAGAGCTTGCAGGGGTAAACCACGTATCTTTACCTGAAGTGACTGATGAGGCTATTTGCTCTCAATATACTGTAGAGATTGATAAAAACCGTGACCACTTTGTCGGACAACTTAAACAAGAGGGTATTAATATCTCTGTACATTATATGCCTCTGCACCTCACGGAATATTATAAACAAAAATACTCTATGAAAGTATTTGACTATTCTGTAGCACTTGGTTGTTTTCAGCGTGTTATGTCTTTACCAATATATCCTTCATTAAGCAATGATGAAGTAAAACGGGTTTGTGAAGCCATTAAAAAAGTTGCTGATGCACACATCTAAGCTTACTTCTTTTTTTGAAAAACTTTTTTTTAAGCCCAATCCTTTAGATTGGGTTTTAATTCTTCTGCTTTCTCCTTTATCTTTATTTTATGCCATTTTGATGTTAATTCGACGTATTTTTAGCGTTAAAAAAGCGTATGCTGTTCCTATTGTTAGTATTGGTAACTTGACGGTTGGTGGTTCGGGAAAAACACCTTTTGTCATTGCATTAGCCAAGCAATATAAGGGCGTTAGCATCATATCACGTGGCTATGGACGAGAGAGTAGAGGGCTTGTCGAGGTAAGCAGAAAAGGTGATGTTTTGGTTGATGTATTTGATGCTGGAGATGAAGCGATGCTTATGGCGACTTCGTTAAGTGATGCGTCGGTGTTGGTCAGTGAAAATCGCGAACTTGCCATAGAAAAGGCAATTAAAGAGGGGGCTAAGGTCATTTTCTTAGATGATGGATTTAATCGCGTAAATATCAAAAAATATGAAATACTACTTTTCCCAAAAACAGTTAAAAATTATTTTTCTTTTCCTTCAGGTCCATTTAGGGAGTTTTTCTTTATGAAATTCTTTGCTAATATGTCACTTTATGAAGAGAAAGATTTTAAGAGAGTTGTGGAAGTAGAAAATAAAACACCAAAGATGCTTTTAGTTACAGCTATTTCAAATCCAGAACGTTTAAATGCTTTTTTACCTAAGGGCATTATAGATAAGATTTATTTGGAAGACCATGCGTATTTTAATGAAGAGCAACTTAGAGAAAAAATGATTAGCTTAGGTGCTACTTCCCTTTTGGTAACGCAAAAAGATGAAGTGAAAATGAAAGGCTTTAAGTTGCCTTTGTCAGTGATGAAGTTAAAATTAGAGATTAAAAATGAAGTTTTAGAAAACATTCATAGCTATATTGAGGATTATTAAAAATATGAGAGAAAAAATTGAAGTAGTAGAGACCCTTTTAGAAGCTTTACCCTACATTAAAAAATTTAGAGATGAAAAAATAGTCATCAAATATGGTGGTTCAGCACAAACTTCCGAGAATTTAAAACAAAAATTTGCACAAGATATTGTACTTTTGCATACGGTAGGTATGAAACCTATTGTGGTTCATGGTGGAGGAAAAGCCATTACCGAGTTACTCAATGATTTAGGGGTTGAGACAAAATTTGTAGAGGGGCAAAGAGTAACCAGCAAAGAAGTGATGCGAATAGCTGAAATGGTACTCTCTGGTGAAATTAATAAAGAGATAGTTTCTCTTCTAAATAATCAAGGAGGAGATGCCATTGGTATTTCGGGGAAAGATGCGAACTTTTTAGAAGCAATTCCCAAAGATTTTGAGAATTTTGGCTACACAGGCACCATTCAAAATGTTAATCCAAACATGGTTGAGAAGATGATTGATGAGGGCTTTGTTCCTGTTATTGCACCCATTGCTTCAGCCTCTACTATTGGTCACCCTGGTTTTAACATTAATGCTGATTTAGCAGCGAGTCAAGTTGCCATTGCATTAAAGGCTAGAAAAATAGTTTTCTTAACTGATACAGCAGGGGTATTGAACCAAGATATGAAACTTATCTCTACGATGGACATTCAAAAAACTGAAGCCTTAAAAAAAGATGGCACGATTAATGGAGGCATGGTACCTAAGGTAGATGCATGTATTGAAGCACTACGTGGAGGGGTAAAAAAAGCACACATTATTGATGGACGTGTTGAACACTCTATTTTACTTGAAGTTTTAACCTCTTCAGGTATTGGTACTTGTATTGAATTGTAACATATAGTATGAATATAATATTTGGACCCATCAACTCACGACGTTTTGGAAAATCTTTAGGCATTGACTTAAGCCCCTCTAAAAAGCAATGTAACTTTGATTGTCTCTATTGTGAATTAGCTCCTGCACAAACAATAGATGCTTATGAAGATGTTATTTCAGTTGAAGAGATAATGCGTGCGTTAAATGCAAGTTTAGGAGAGCATCAAGACATTGATGTTTTAACCATCACTGCCAACGGTGAGCCGACACTCTACCCTTATTTATCTGAACTTATGGATCAGATTAATCAAGTCAAAGGTGATATAAAAACACTGATTCTCTCTAATGCTGGAAATATTAATGAACCCTCTACTCAAGAAGCTTTAGAAAAATTTGATACGGTAAAACTCTCCTTAGATTGTGCTTCAAAACGTTGTTTAAAAAGACTTGACAGAGCCAATAAAAGCATTGAAATTGAGAATATTAAAGCTGGAATGTTAAGTTTTAAAGCAAAATTTACTAAGCCTTTAATTATTGAAATCCTTATTGTAAAAGGGGTAAATGATGGAGTTGAAGAGATAAAAGAATTAAATGAATATCTACGCATTTTAAAACCAACACGCATTGATATTGGTACGATTGATAGACCTCCTGCTTATTATGTTGAACCTTTGAATTATGAAGCTTTACGTAACATTTCTCTGCTGTTTGATGCCTCTTTACCTATTTATATTACGACCAGAAAAATAGTGACAGGAGAACCCTCTTCTTATGGCGAAGAAGCAATATTACAGACCCTTGAAAAACGTCCTTTGACATTGGCTGATATTGAAGTTTTATTTGACAAAGAGAGCCAAGAACGACTTGAAGGACTGCTTAAAACAGAAGCGATTAGAATAGAACATTCCAGTGGGCATGCGTTTTTTGTAAAGGCGTAATGGTACTTAGTCGATTGATACAATCAGTAACATCATTTATTATCCGTTTAAGAAAAATAAGTTATTTGGAGAGTATTACAAAAAGTTAGATATTCTACCTAAAGTGATAGAAAAAATCTCACTTAAAATTTAAAGATTAAAGGGGAACCCCATGTCCACAATGACAGCTCCTGAAAATACTCCAGTATGGGTTAATACAGCTAGATGTAAAGCATGTGATATTTGTGTTGATGCTTGTCCAGCTGGTGTACTTTCTATGAAACAAGATGCCAGTACCGTACTTGGTGCGATGATTGAGATTATAACACCAGATGCATGTATCGGATGTAATGAGTGTGAACTCTCATGTCCTGATTTTGCTATCTATGTAGCAACTAAAAAAGAGTATAAGTTTGCTAAATTGACCGACAGCTCAAAAGCTCGTCAAGAGGCAATTGTAGCAAATGGTTACAGATTACCAGAAGATTATAAGGAGGCAAACTAATGGCATCTGATGCAAATGCACAAGGCAAAATTAATGCTGATGGAAAAAGAGAAGTTGTAATGATTGGTAACCACTTATCAGCGCTAGCAGCAGTTGATAGTGGTTGTAAATTTTTTGGTGGGTACCCAATTACACCTTCAACAGAAGTTATGGAAGCGATGACAGACTTTTTACCTAGAATTGGTGGAACCTGTATTCAAATGGAAGATGAGATTGGTGGGGTTGCAGCAGCAGCAGGTGCATCTATGTCAGGTGTTCGTGCTATGACAGCAACTTCAGGACCTGGTATTTCACTAAAAGCTGAAAACCTTGGTCTAGCTCAAATGGCAGAAGTTCCTTTGGTTGTTGTAAACGTAATGAGAGGGGGTCCAAGTACTGGTCTTCCAACACGTGTGGCACAAGGGGATGTAGCTCAAGCTAAAAATCCATCACATGGAGATTACAAATCCATTACACTTTGTGCAGGTACACTAGCAGAGTGTTATACTGAAACAGTAAGAGCATTTAACCTAGCAGACAGATTTATGCAACCTGTATTTGTTCTTCTTGATGCAACACTTGGTTTGATGCATGCCAAAGCCATTCTTCCAACAGTTGAAGAGGTAGAAGCAGGGATTGTTCCTAGAAAAACTTTTGATGGAGCACCTGAAGATTACAAACCTTATGGGGTAGAACAAGACGAACCAGCAGTACTGAACCCAATGTTTAAAGGTTACCGATACCACTACACAGGTCTTCACCATGATGCAGATGGTTTCCCAACCGAAGAGATTGAAACATGTAGAAAACTTATTGATAGACTCTTTAATAAAGTAGATGCTCATAAAGATGAGATTGAACTTAATGAAGAGTATATGTTAGACGATGCTGATATTTTACTTGTTGGTTATGGTTCAGCTTCTCTTGGTATTAAAGAGGCTGTTAATAGACTTAGAGAAGAGGGTATCAAAGTTGGTATGTTTAGACCAATTACACTTTGGCCAAGCCCAGAAGAGAGACTCTATGAACTTGGACAAAAGTTTGATAAAGTTCTTTCAGTTGAGCTTAACCAAGGTCAATACCTAGAAGAGATTCAAAGATGTATGGGAAGAAGAGATGTTCAGAAGTTAACCAAAACAAATGGTCGTCCTTTCTCACCTGCTGATATTATTAATAAAGTTAAGGAGGTATTTTAACCATGGCTTTTAATTATGACCAATATTTAAGAACAAATAAGATGCCAACACTATGGTGTTGGGGTTGTGGAGATGGTAT
>JALSQB010000041.1 GCA_026985655.1 Campylobacteraceae bacterium
GTATGTTGCACATGGAGGTCATTAAAGAGCGTTTAGAGCGTGAGTTTAATCTTGACCTCATTGCGTCTGCTCCTACGGTTGTCTATGAAGTCTTACAAAATGATGGGCAAAGAATAGAGATTCAAAACCCATTTGACCTCCCACCTGTGATGAAGATAGACACTATTTTTGAGCCATACATTAAAGCGACTATTTTAGTACCAAATGACTACTTAGGCAATGTCATCAAACTCCTTAACGACCGTCGTGGAATGCAGATTAAAATGGATTACATTAATTCTGAAAGAGTTCTTTTAGAGTATGACATTCCTATGAACGAAATTGTCCTAGACTTCTATGACAAACTCAAAAGTACCACCAAAGGTTACGCAAGTTTTGACTATGAACCTATTGGTTTTAGACCAGGGGATTTGGTCAAACTTGACATTCGTGTTGCAGGTGATGTGGTCGATGCACTTTCTATCATTGTGCCACGTGCAAGTGCTAGAACCAAAGGTCTGTCTTTTGTTCAAAACTTAAAAGAGCTTATTCCTAGACAGTTGTTTGAAGTTGCCATTCAAGCAAGTATTGGTGGTGACATCATCGCTAGAAGCACCGTAAAATCAACAGGTAAAAACGTAACAGCCAAATGTTATGGTGGTGACATCACCCGAAAAAGAAAACTACTTGACAAACAAAAAGCAGGTAAAAAACGTATGAAAGCCATTGGAAGTGTAAATGTTCCACAAGAAGCATTTATGGCTGTCTTAAAATTGGACTCATAAGTACCATGCATCAAGTAAGTCTTGCCGAGTTCCAAGATGCCGTTAAAACCTTAGACCTCATCTCTTTACGCACCAAAGAAGATGTGCGTCAAAAGTATCTCAAACTCTCACGCCTCTACCACCCCGACATGGAGGGTGGCTCTACTGAAAAATTTCAAGAAATCCGTCAAGCCTATGAAGTTTTAGTTGAGTACATGGACAATTTTCGCTTTGTATTTTCAGATGAAGAGTTTAAACAGCAAAACCCTATTTTGGTGAATGTGGGGAGTGGGTTTTTGAAGGGGAAATAAGAAGTACCAAAAAATAATTTGCTCAATAATTAACCGATCTTTACAAACTTACTTTTAACTAGTAGCTTGTTATAATTCCCCCAATTAGCATATTACAACACTAAAGAGAAAAAAGTGAAAAAACAAAAAATAGCCATCTCCATTGGTGACTTAAATGGCATTGGCATACAACTAGCACTTGAAAACCACGACAGCATCAAAAAAGTTATTGAACCTCTCTACTGCATCGATGAAGTGATGCTTGAACAGGCTTCAGAACTTTTAAACATTGCCATTCCATCTGACTTTAAAATTGTCAATAAAATAGCTAAACCATTCACCATAGAACCTTCAAAAGTGACTAAAGAGGCAGGGGTTTATTCTTTTGCTTCATTTTTAAAAGCCGTTGAGCTTTCAAAACAGATGGAGGTAGAGGGCATTATGACACTTCCCATTCACAAAAAAGCTTGGGAGTTAGCAGGGGTTTCATTTAAAGGGCATACCGATGCCTTGCGTGAGTTTTTCTTTGCCCCTGCCATTATGATGCTTGGCTCACCCAAAATGTATGTGGCACTCTACACCGAGCATATTCCTCTTCATCAAGTAGCTAAAGAGATAAAAGATGTTAAAAAGCTTTCTGAATTTCTGATTGATTTCTATGAAAATATTAGTGATAGATTACTTAAAAGTGAAAAGGTTGGACTACTTGGGCTAAACCCTCATGCAGGAGATGATGGTGTTTTAGGTGATGAAGAGAAACAGATTAAAAAAGCCAGAGAAATTGCCCATAAACATATAGGTAAAGAGATTTACACAGAACCTTTGGTGCCAGATGTTGCCTTTACCCCAAACAGCCGTAAAAATCATCACTATTTTGTGGCGATGTACCACGACCAAGGCTTAGCTCCTCTAAAAGCACTCTATTTTGATGAGGGGATAAACATCTCTCTAAACTTACCCATCATAAGAACCTCTGTTGATCACGGAACGGCATTTGATATTGCGTACAAAGATAAAAAGCTTAATAATCTTAGTTACTTGAATGCCATTAAGTATTTTAATGACGAAATTTAGTTAAAATTTGATATATTACTTAAAAGTGAATAGATATGACAAGAGAAGAGATAAACAAGCAATTAGAAAGCATCTTAAGCAATAGCCGAGCCATTGATTATAATGGCATTACGATGTACCTCATAAATAACAGTGAACTACAAGAAGTTTTGGCACTAGAACTTACTGTACGAGCTGATAACATTGACAATGGCATTGAGAAAAAGAACCATTTTTATGATTATGCGAAGATTATTAACCCTGATTACCCTGCTTTTAAATATACGCTCTCTATGAAGCATAAGAAAAAAGAGATATTTGACCCAGCCAAAGTGCAAAAGGCACTTCCTGCTGAGTATGAGATTTGGAAAAACAAATCACGTGTGGAGTTGGAAAAAGAGATTAAAGATGAAAAAAATGCCATTACCGATAGCCAAGCAAAAATTTTACGAGATAAACTTGAAAAAGAGATAGACCAATCAAAATACTTCATTGACAAAGTGCGTGAAAACTATCATGACTACGATGTGGTCATCTCTACTTTTGAAGAATATACTTATTATCCTGCACTCTACTTCGTTATGGAACAAAAAGGAAAGAACAAAGCATCAGACACCCATTTACGTAAAGATGTTCCCAACCTACTGTGGTATGAAGACAACCGTCCTTATGCTGAACTCCGTTCCAACGACCGTATGAGCCGAATTATCCAAACTTTTGATAGATTTTGTGGCTCAATTTATGTTAAAAAGAAAGGACTCTAGCGTATGACAGAAAAATTTAAAGAAGAGATTTTAGCCTGTAACTACCCTCTATTTTACAACTCCACAGGTAGCACAGTTGCTTACAAGCTCTGTATTAGGCATCTATCTTCAGCCATGTCAGCAGGGCTTGCTATCTTAAAAAATGGCTATATGTACCCCAAAGAGACTTTGCATATTGTCGATTTGGAGAATGAAAAGATTTTACAAATTGATGAGAAAATCAAGCTCATTAAGCTAGAAGTTTTAGCGTAAGGATTATAAGATGAAAAGAAGAGATTTTCTAAGCACTTCAGCACTTGGATTGGGTACACTAGCCCTCAATGGGTGCTACAAAGAAAACAATAGCATAAAAGATAAAAATATCAATATAAATAGAGGGAAAAAAGTCACCCTTAAACTTGCCACCTCTTGGCCTGCACATTTCCCTATTATGGGAACAGGCGTAGATAGTTTTGCTAAAAGGTGTTTTGAACTCTCTGGTGGAACATTGGAGATTAAAGTCTATCCTAAAAACATTTTAGTACCTGCTCTGCAAGTTTTTGACACATGTTCTGCAACGCAAATAGATGCATTTCATTCAGGGGTGTACTATTGGAAAGGGAAAAACTCTGTTTTTTCCATCTTTGGAGGAATGCCTTTAGGATTAACCAGTGAAGAGATGATAACATGGCTCAAATTTGGAGGAGGCATGGAGCTTTGGCGTGAGTTTTATGCTAAGTTTAACCTCTACCCTTTAGTAGGTGGTTCAACAGGTCCTCAAATGGGGGGTTGGTTTAAAAAAGAGATTAACTCTTTAGCTGACTTAAAAGGGCTAAAGATGCGAATTCCAGGTCTAGGTGGCGAAGTGATGAAAAAACTAGGGGTTAATCCTGTACTTTTACCTGCTGGAGAAATTTACACGGCATTGGAGCGTGGAACCATTGATGCTACTGAATGGGTTGGTCCTGCCCTTGACCGTATGATGGGATTTGATAAAACAGCTGATTACTACTATACAGGGTGGCATGAGCCTGGTTCTATTTTAGAGATTACCTTTAACAAAAATCGTTGGGAGAAGCTAAGTGCTGAACATCAAGCCATTATTACTTCAGCCACTGAAGAGATGACAGGCACAATGATACAAGAGTTCCGTTACAAAAATGCTAAAGCTTTAGCCTCTATGCCAAAAAATGTACAGATTAAAACCTTTCCAAAAGAGATCATAGAAACGGCTAAAATTGCGTTAAATGAAGTACTAGCCAAAGAGTCTAAGCTCAATGAAGATTTTAAACGCACCTTAGAGAGCTATCAGAACTTTTCCAAACTTAATTTAGCTTGGGACAACATTAGCACCAAACACTTTTTAAACATACGAGGATAAAAATTAAATGAAATTTCATAACATCGAGGTTTTTCAGAAATTAGACCAAAGCTTTGAAGAAGAGTTTTTAAAATATGGTAAAAAAGTATCATTCAAAAAAAAAGAAACTCCTTTTGTCGATGAGCGATTAAATAACTACTTTTACATTATGCTCAGTGGTAAAATTAAATCGTTTCAGATGAATTTAGAAACAAGTAAAGAACAGACCTTAAGTATCTATCGGCAAGGCGATATGTTTGACACACTCATTTTACTTGATGGCAAACCCCATGAAGTTCTTTACGAAGTGCTAGAGTCTTCTGAAGTACTGGAGCTTCCCATGGCAAAAGT
>JALSQB010000042.1 GCA_026985655.1 Campylobacteraceae bacterium
AGTGGTGCGGATGAGAGGACTCGAACCTCCACGCCGTGAAGCACCAGATCCTAAGTCTGGCGTGTATACCAATTTCACCACATCCGCACAGTGGTACACCCATTAGGATTCGAACCTAAGACCCTCGCCTTAGAAGGGCGATGCTCTATCCAGCTGAGCTATGAGTGCACGTAAATATAATAATTAAATTAAGTTGTAACTAATGGTACGCCTGAGAGGACTCGAACCTCTAACCCTCAGATCCGAAGTCTGATGCTCTATCCAATTGAGCCACAAGCGCTTCTTCATTTTTAGGTTACTTACCTGATTAACTACTAATTTATGGGGTAGGCGACGGGACTCGAACCCGCGACAATCAGTACCACAAACTGACGCTCTACCAACTGAACTACGCCTACCATAATTGTTAATTTAACTATTATATTGAATTTTAAATATCTAAATGGTCGGAGTGAAAGGACTCGAACCTTCGACCCCCTGGTCCCAAACCAGGTGCGCTACCAGACTGCGCTACACTCCGAAAATGTCTTAACAGATAAAGTATATCTGAAAAAGGAATGCAATTATAGGCTAAAAGTTTTTATATGTCAAGCTTTTTTCACTATTTACTCATTTTTTTTTAAATTAATTGATTTGTCGTTCTCCGACTTTGACATATTCGGTTTTTAAATTAGAAGATTTTTCAACAATAGCAACAATCCCTTCATTGTATCCATAATAAATCTCTTGAGAATCACCAGAGTTTAAATAACAAGTTACTTTAAGTACATTGTGAAATAGTGAATCTCGGTTTTCATAATTTTCATAAAAATTTTCAAGACGACAATTTTGAATGTTAGGCGATTGAAATATATTTTCATCATCAAGGTATAAAAACCTAACTACATTTATGTTTTCATTTGGTTCGTCCATTAAAATGGCATTTGAACGCAAGCTTAATGTTGTTAATCCTGCACTGCTCTCTCTTTCGTATGTTGAGCCAAATTGTTTGTGTGTCTCAACATAAAAATCTGTTTTAACACCATTTTCATAAACATCATATTCTACTTCATAGCTTTGCGTAGAGGTCATATACTCCCACATGTCAAACCTTGAATCTGAAGTACCTGTACCACAAGCTGTCAGAAAAGTAAGGATTAAAATCATAATGGTTTTTTGTAATTTATACATTGAGAACTCCTTATTTTTCAATCGTAGTATATGATTGTGTAATCGTTGTGAAATCTCATCTTCTCCTATAGGATAAAGCTTCTAAGAGATGACGCTTCTCTATCTCTATTGACTGTTCAATATCAGCAATGGTTCGAGCGACTTTTTTAATGGAGTTAATACTTCTATGTGAAAGAGCAAAACGCTCCGTAGCAGAAAAAAGAACTTTCTGGGCTTCTTTGTTTAGGCTACAAAACTTTTCTATTTCATGCTCGTTAAGTTTTCCATTTAAGCTACTTTGTCCTCTACGAATTTGTGCTTTAAATGCTGTATTAACAATAAGTTTTAACTCTTTAGAGCTGTAATCCATCTTATCACTCATATTGACCTCTTGCATCACGACAAAAAGGTCTATTCGGTCTAAAAATGGGTCGGAGAGTCTATTTTTGTAGCGTTTAATCTCTTGTTCTGAACAGCGACAACTCTTTTTCTTAGATAAAGCATTTCCACAAGGGCAAGGGTTCATCGCAGCAACAAACATAAGGTCAGCTTCATATTGGACTTTGGCATTAACCCTTGAGATATTTACACGTTTATCCTGTAAAGGTTCACGCAAAGCTTCTAAAATGTTTTTTGAAAAGTGCGGTAACTCATCAAAAAACAAAATGCCATTGTGGGCTAAGGCAACTTCTCCAATGCGTGCTTTATGCGAACCTCCTCCAAAAATAGACGCTGAAGTAGCTGTATGATGAGGAGAACGCATAGGACGTTTGGCTTTAAAATTAGGAATTGTTCCTTCTAAAAACTGATGTTTAGCAATGCTTAGCATCTCTTTTTCAAGTAGGGGAGGCAAGATGTCTTTAAGGCGTTTGGCTATCATGCTTTTACCACACCCTGGGTTTCCCTCCATCATAAAGTTGTGCATTCCTGTAGCAGAAATAAGGGCTGCCCTTTTGGCGACACTTTGCCCTTTTACATCGGAGAAATCAGCTTCTATCTCCTTGCAATCATAAAAAGTTTGTTCATTAATGGTAATGCTATTGGCTTGGTATTCAAACTTTGTTGTTGAAGCTTTAAAATCTTTACTTTTTAAAATTTCTATTGCTTCACTTAAGCTCTCAACAGCTATAAATTCTACTCCTGCGATATGACTTAAATGCTCCATCGCAACCTTGGGAACAATGGCACGTGTTAGCAAACCTTGCTCTTTTAAAGAGAGAATAATAGGAAAAAGTGTTGAACTCGATTTAACTTTTCCATCAAGTCCAAGTTCACCAAAAACAAACAGCTCCTCTTCTAAAATTTCCTCTTTATGCAAGGCATTTAACAAGGCAATAGAGAGGTCAAAATGGGTGCCTGATTTTTTAATGTCAGAAGGACTAAGGTTAATGGTTATTTTTAGAGGAGGAAAGACAAAGTCATTGGTCAGTAGTGCAGATTTTACACGCTCTTTTGCCTCTTGTATGTCAGAACTGGCTAAACCCACGACTGAAAATCCAGGAAGCCCTTTGGTAAAGGTGGCTTCAACCTCAATGGTTTTGGCTGAAAGTCCATCAAGGGTGGCACAGGTTAGATAGTTCACAATATTTTTCTTTTTACTTACTGCTCTTTTACTCATTTTTGTTTTGGGTGGAAGATTACCACTATGATTATTTTGGCTCATAATTTATCTTAACATAAAAAAACTTTTTATGTTAAAAATATGTCAAATTGTAATGTTTTTTAACTCTAAGAGCTAAATTTACTAAAAAAATTTAAACTAATCTTAAAAATTAGAAAACTCTAATAAAAGTTTTTGTAATAAATGTTATAATCTTGTTAGTCAAAATAAGGTCAATTAATATGTTATTTAAATACTCAGGTATGACAAAACAAGGTAAAAGTGCAAAAGGTAGCATTGAAGCCTCTTCGATGGAAGAAGCCAAGCAGAAGTTGAAAGGGCAAGGAATTTTCTACAAAGAGATTTCTGAAACAGCTCAAATCAACATAAAAAACTTCGCTAAACGTGAGATGCCAGGTCCATTGCTCTCCTCTTTTGCAAAAGAACTCTCCTCTTACTTAAACTCTGGAATGGCAGTACTTACGGCGATTAAGCTCATAGAGGGTCAGCATGAAAAAGAGAAAAAATATGCCTCTTTTTTAGCCTCACTTAGAACCATGATTGAAGAGGGTAAATCGCTTTACCACGCGTTGGGGTCACAGTCGGTTTACGCTATGCCTGATTTCTTCTTGCAGAGTATCAATGTGGCAGGACAAAGTGGTAAGATGGTACCTGTTCTTATACAAATGGGAACATTTTTCTCTTCACAAGCCAAAGTAAAAAAACAAGTGGGAAATGCGATGGCATACCCTCTTTTTATCTTTATTGTTGCTATTCTTATGACAGCATTTCTTATTGCTGTTGTTGTGCCTAAGATTACAGGAATTTTTAAAGACACAGGGCAAGAGTTACCTGGTATCACACAGTTTGTATTGGGAATGTCCGATTTTCTCATTGCCAATTGGATACTAATTGTCTTTGCCTTTATTGGCTCAATTGTGGCATTTAAAGTAAGCTATAAATACTCTAAAGGCTTTAAAAAATCTTTTGACAGTTTTATGTTAAAAGTGCCTATTATTGGGGAACTTATTCAAAACCATGAGTTAGGGCGTTTTTCCTACATTTTGGGTCTAATGCTTAATTCAGGTGTCTCCTATGCACATGCTGTGAAACTTGCCACCACAACCTTTGCAAATAGTGCGATGAGAGAGAGTTTTGAAACAGCTTCTGAACGTGTGATTGAAGGAAACAAGCTTTCACACTCTTTGCAACGAGGTAAGGGCATATTGCCTAAACGTAACTTTATGCAAGCCTTAGCTTTGGGTGAAGAATCGAGTGAGGTAGCCAATGTTTTGTCCAATGTGGCAGAGCTTTACCGTGAAGAGAATGATGATAAATTAAAACTGCTTCTTTCACTTCTTGAACCATTTATGATGCTTTTTATTGGTGGGGTTGTTGGTTTAATTGTTTCAGCGATGCTTCTACCAATCTTCTCTATGAACTTAGGGGCGACCTAAGTTCTAATCGCTTTTTTGCTACAATCCTCTTTTAAGGAGAAAAAATGGCAAAAAAACAAGGTTCTAAAAACAACCAATCAGATAAGAGGGAAAAACCCTCCATTCCTTTTGCAGGTAAAGCAATAAAAGCGAAAGCCTTTTTAACGGATATTTTCTTATTATTGATGCCTTTTTTTTATGTGAGTATCTATTTGATTTTTGATGGACTTAAAGATGTGGCATCTCATAGACTAGAAGCTTGGATTTATGCGATAATTCCTTTTTTAGTTATTTTAACAATTTTTATGTTTAAAGATGAGGGACGAACCCCTGGGGCTAGGTCACAAGGCTTAAA
>JALSQB010000043.1 GCA_026985655.1 Campylobacteraceae bacterium
ACAGAAAGAGCATAAACAAAACCCGAACATGCAGCAGATATATCAAATGCTTGAACATTTTTAATTCCCAATTTATCTAAAATAATACAAGAAGTAGCAGGCATATTAAAATAATCAGGTGTAACCGTTGCACAGATAAGTAAATCTATATCAGAAGCTTCTAATCCTGCTCTCTCAATAGCTAAAATAGAGGCTTTAGTTGCCATATCACTGGTATATTCATCTTCTTTGGCAATTCTACGTTCAGAAATTCCTGTACGCTTCAAAATCCACTCATCACTGGTATCGACCATTTTTTCCAAATCGTTATTGCTTAATATTTTAGAAGGAACATAAGCCCCAATAGAATGAAATTTTGCGTACATTATTTACCTTGTGCATTGTTTTTTAAAAGTAGCTCCTCAATGGCACTGTTTACCCCTGAGTCACTATATGCTATGGCTTGAAAAATTGCATTTTTAATCGCCTTAGCATTACTTTTTCCGTGTGATATAATAGCACAACCCTTAACGCCAAGTAAAGGTGCACCACCATATTCTGCGTAATCTACCTTCTCTTTGAGTTTTTTAAACACTTTTTTCTTCATCATAAATGCCCCAATTTTTGCAGGGATTGATTTTTTGATATGTGTCTTCATTAAATCAAATACAGTAGAGACCACACCTTCACTTGCTTTGAGTACAATATTTCCTGTATAACCATCACAAACAACCACATCTACCGAGGCATTAAAGATGTCTGAACCTTCAACATTTCCTTGAAAACCAGGAACATTTTGCATTAATTTAAAAGCCTCTTTTGTCAAGGCATTACCCTTGGAGTCTTCTTCTCCATTAGATAATAAGCCTACTCTTGGTCTCTCTAAACCCAATACTTTTTGAGCATAAACTTCACCCATAATAGCAAATTGATAAAGATTAGTTGCCGTACAATCAGTCACTGCACCCACATCTAAAAGTAAAGTTTTAGAGGCAATGGTTGGCATAATCGTTGCCAAAGCAGGCTTATTAATACCTGATAATCTACCTATTCTAAGTGTTGCTAAAGTCATTGTCGCACCTGAGTGTCCTGCTGAAACGACTGCATCAGCTTTTCCATCTCGTACCAATTCAACTGCTTTAAAAATAGAAGAGTCTTTTCTTTTTAAGGCTTGTGTTGCTTGGTCAGACATGGAAATAACATCACTTGATTCTACAATCTCTACTTTATTATGATAAAATTTTGGAAGAAAGGAGATAATTTGTTTTCTATCACCTACAAGTATAGGGATAAACTTTTTTTTCTTTAGTGCATCAACTACACCTTCAATAATAGGTTCAGGACCGAAGTCCCCACCCATAGCATCAATAGCAATTCTAATCATCAGAACTGCTTACTTATGCTTTTGTTGTGTTATATTCACCAGTTGTCATGTTCATGTGGTGAGGCATTCTCCATGTACCATCTGCATCTTTTACAGGTCTTGGTAATGTTAATTTGTAATGTGTTCTTCTTTTCGCTGATCTTGTTTTGGATACACGTCTTTTAGGTACTGCCATAATATTTTCCTTAGTTTAAGTATTAAAATTCTTGTTCAAATTCTTCTTCATCATTATCACATTTTTCACAATAATGATAAGAGTTTTCAATGGAAGCTATTTCACTTTGAACAATAAATTCAAGATCAATAACCCCATCAATAAATTCGATTATATCTAAATCATCTTCAGTCTCAATCACTTCATCTGAAAGTGTCAAATGAAGTGGTGACTTCATGTTGTAATGATACTCATCACCACATCTATCACAAGTGAGTCCTACTTGACCATCAAGGTTTCCCTTTAAGCTAAGCCGATGATAACCACTTTTTACCAAAGTTCCTTCTAATCTAACACCATTAACCGTTAAATCAAAAGGTTTTACACTTTGACCAATTTTATCAAAAACTATTTTCATAGATTTGATTCCTTATACAAGCTCTCTTTGTGCAAAAAAGAAGTTAATTTCATTCACTGCATTTTCAACAGAGTCAGAACCGTGAACTGCATTTGCATCAATGCTTTCTGCAAAATCAGCTCTAATAGTTCCTGCTTCTGCTTCAGCAGGATTGGTAGCACCCATTAAGTCTCTGTTTGTTTGCATTGCATTTTCACCTTCTAAAACAGTTACAACAACTGGTCCAGAAATCATAAATGATACAAGATCTTTAAAGAAAGGACGCTCTGCATGAATTGCATAAAACTCTTCAGCATCTGCTTGAGATAATTGAATTTTTTTAGTTGCTGCAATTTTTAGGTTCGCTGCTTCAAATCTTGCAAGAATTTGTCCTACAACATTTTTAGCTACTGCGTCTGGTTTAATGATTGATAATGTTTGTTCCACGATTTTGCTCCATTAAGCTTATAATTTGAGCTGAAATTATATCGGAAAAAGTTTAAAAAAGAGGTTTAAAAAAAAATTTAGAGGAGTTTCAAAAGAAATTTTGATAAAAAAGAGATTTTAATTACAAAAAAAGTAGAAGAACATAACCATAAAGTTATGCTCTTCAAAAATCACGAATTAGTCTTCACAAACATCTTCGCCTTCTTCACCTCTATCTGGGTGAAGTGTTAAACCTTCTTTAGGAGCGTCCCAAACAATACATTCGTCTGTTGGACAAGCTTCAGCACAAGCTGGAGCATCAAAGTGACCTACACACTCAACACATTTATCTTCATATACGTAATAGATGTCTTCACCTGTTGGGTTATCATCCTCATCTACAATTGCTTCTGTTGGACATTCGTCAATACAAGCCGCACAGTTGATACAAGTATCTAAAATTTTTACTGCCATTTTTATTCCTTAATTTTAAGTTACCAAACTATAACCAAAGTAGTTTAAAAAAATCTTTAATCAAGAGCTTTTATGCTACTTTTGTGATACATATTGTAGCAAATAATCATATTTTTTATTTTAAATAAAAACGATAATCATTTGCATAATTATCTATAGTTCTAAATATTTTTTAATCTCTTCTACTCTATCTGTTTTTTCCCAAGAAAAGCCCATATCTTCTCGACCAAAGTGTCCATAAGCAGCAGTTTTTTTATAGATTGGCTTAAGTAAATCTAAGGCCTTGATAATTCCTGCTGGAGAGAGGTCAAAAAGTTCTTTAACACACGCTTCAACTTTACTTTCATCAATGCTTGATGTTCCATGTGTATCTACCATAATTGAGACAGGTTCTACTATCCCAATAGCATAGGCTACTTGAATGGTTAATTTTTCAGCCACACCAGCAGCCACTAAGTTTTTTGCCACATATCGTGCTGCATACGCTGCTGAACGATCAACTTTTGTAGGATCTTTACCAGAAAAAGCACCTCCACCATGAGGACAAGAACCACCATAAGTATCGACAATAATTTTACGACCTGTAAGACCAGCATCTCCTTGAGGTCCACCAATAACAAAACGCCCTGTTGGATTAATATGATAAACAATATCATCAGATAAAAGCTCTTTTGGAATAACAGCTTCAATGACCTCTTTCATAACAGCTTCTTGTAACACTTCAAGCGTAACATCTTCATCATGTTGGGTTGAAACAACAATCGTATCAATAGAAACTGGTTTATCATCAACATATTTCACACTTACTTGTGCTTTTCCATCTGGTCGTAAAAAAGGAACTGTTCCATTTTTTCTAACTTCTGCTAGTTTAGCCGTAATTTTATGTGCCAAAGAGATAGGTAAGGGCATAAGTTCAGGTGTCTCTTTACAAGCATAACCAAACATAAGACCTTGATCTCCTGCACCAATATCACCCGACTCTTGATCAACACCTTGATTAATATCTGGGCTTTGTTCTCCAATACCATTCAACACAGCAGCTGAACGGTAATCAAATCCAAACGCTGCATCAGTGTAGCCAATTTCACGTACTACCTCACGGGCTATCTCTTGCATTGGTGCATAAGCTGAAGTCTTTAACTCACCTGCAATCACACAAAATCCATTTGAAAGCAGTGTTTCACACGCTACTCTGGCTTTAGGGTCACGCTCTATAATATAATCTAAAACAGCATCAGATACTTGGTCTGCCATCTTATCAGGGTGACCTTCTGTCACCGATTCTGATGTAAAAATATATTCTTTTATCATTAATCTTTTCCTTAACTTAATTTTTAATTTTAATTATAACACAAAAAATGTTATTTTTTAATTAATTTTTGTGGCTAATTGCTCAGGTAGTAGTCCTAAACTCTCTTCTACCAATTTTGTATTTCCATGGGTAATAAAAGCATCTTCATATTCAAAACTTATTACTTCCACATCTGAAATTTTTTCTTCAGATAAAAACTCTAAAATAGCTGAACCTACGCCACCCATTTTAACTGAATCTGAAAATATATACCATTTCTTATATGTTTTTGCTAAATTTAATAGCATTGCTTTATCCAAAGGCTTAACAAACCGTAAATCTAAAATAGTTGGATTTTCTTCTATAAGTTCTGCTACCTCTTCAGCTCTACCTACCCCATTACCATAACCTATAAAAAGATTTTTTTCTCCCTCTTTGAGTAGTTTAGATTTTCCTAATTCAAAAGGCGTACTATCTTCATCTTGTGAGATAAATGCTCCTCTTGGGTATCTGAAGGCACAAGGTGTTGGAAAATCTTTGGCAAACTTCATCGCTTCAACCATAGAACTGTTTGATGATGGTGCAAAAATGGTCATATTGGGTATGGCTCTCAAATAAGAAATGTCAAATACCCCTTGATGCGTTTCGCCATCTTCTCCCACAAGCCCTGCTCTGTCTATTGCAAAGGCTACGCCTAAATTCATCAGACAAATATCATGAATAAGTTGATCATAGCCTCGTTGTAAAAAAGTAGAGTATAAAGCACAGAAAGGTTTAAATCCTTCTTTGGCTAAAGGTCCCATGGAAGTAACAGCGTGTTGTTCTGCAATGGCAACGTCCCAAAAACGATTAGGATATTTTTCCATAGCATTTGCCATTCCTGTTCCACTTGGCATCGCAGCAGTTACCCCAACCACCTTTTCATCTTCATCAGCCAAGGCGACTAATGTTTCAGCAAAAATGGCAGTTGAAGCTTTGGCTGATTTTTTCTTTTTAGAAACACCTGTTGCCACATCAAAAACCCCTACACCATGCCAATGCTCTTTGTCTGAACCTGCCCCTTCAGCGACTTCATAGCCTTTACCTTTAGTGGTTTGAGTATGAATAATTACAGGACGCTTCATCTGCTTTGCCAGTTTGAGTGTTTCTATCATCGACTCGATATTATGTCCATCAATAGGACCAATATATTCTAAGCCCAACTCTTCAAACAAAATTCCAGGAGTAATTAAGTGAAACGATTCTTCAAAACGCTTCGCTAAATAGGTTGCCCCATCAGGTAAAGACTCTAGCATCTCTTTGGTTTTAGCTTTAAACTTCTGATAAAAAGGTGATGCCATCTTTTGAGATAAAATTCGGCTCAATGCCCCAATAGGTGAAGCGATACTCATCTCATTGTCATTTAAAATAATAATCGCAGGATATTTTCTATCGCCCAATTCATTCATCGCTTCATAGACCATACCTGCTGACATCGAGCCATCACCAATGAGTGCCAATGGAACACGATGCTCCTCTTCACCCTTTAAAGCAATGGCTTTAGCTGCTCCTGTGGCGAGTGAAATAGAGGTTGAAGAATGCCCTGCCATATAGTAATCACAATCCGACTCTTTAGGTTTGGTGTAACCTGAAAGTCCTCCAAATTGACGCAAAGTATCAAAGCTATCCCATCTATTGGTTACTAATTTATGGGCATAAGCTTGATGTGAAACATCAAAAATAAAGGGGTTTTCTTTTGCATCAAACACCGCATGCATCGCCACAATAATATCAGTTGCTCCCAAAGTTGAACTTAAATGCCCACCATTAACACTGACGGTATCAAGAATTTTTTGCCGTACTTGCGAAGCAATCTCTTCTAACTCTTCAATACTTTTAGTTTTTAAATCTCCAAACTTATGCATTTAATACCTCTTTCATCACCTCAAAGAGTCTATCATTTTGTTCTTTTGTTCCAATGGTGATGCGAACAGCATTCATTTTGTAAGAGGCTAAATTTCTAATAATCACCCCCTGCTTTAACAAAGCATCTGAAATTTTTGTGGAATCAAAATTTTCATCAAACAGATAGGTAATAAAATTCGTATAACTTTCTATATAAGAGAAGTTATGCTCTTTCGCAAATGCTTCATAACGTTGAATCTCTTCTTGATGTAAAGCGATAGAGTCTGCTACAAAATTTTCATCTTTCAAGGCTTCAATAGCTGATACCAAAGAGAGTGTCGTAATGTTAAAAGGAGGTCGCATTTTGTAAAGTTGTGAAATTAAATTCGTATTGGCAATCCCATAACCCACACGCATACCCCCTAAACCATACGCTTTAGAAAACGTTCCCAAATAGATAACATTAGCATAAGCCATAATATCTTTTGGCTCAATACGATAGGCTTCATCTTTAGCAGCTGCATACTCCATGTACGCCCCATCTAAAACTACTAAGGTCTCTTCATCTATGGCTTCAATGATTTTTAAAACATCTTCTTTGCTTGTGGCATCACCTGTTGGATTGTTCGGCGTACATAAATAGACAATTTTAGGTTTATGCTCATTATACGCAGATATAAACTCTTCTACTTTATGTTCATAAGAGGCTGTTCTAATAATTTTAGCACCCATCTGTTTGGCGTAAATCTCATACATCGCAAAGGTTACTTGACTCATTAGCACCTTATCATTAGGCATCAATAAAGCACGAGCCACAAACTCTAACACTTGGTCTGAACCAGCTCCTATAATAATGTTATCACTCTGCACTTCAAACTTAGAAGCCAAAGCACTTTTAAGCTCATGCATCGAATCATCAGGATACAAAAAAGCTTTATGGGCATTTTGGGCAATGGCTTCGGAAACTTTAGGGCTACACCCTTTTGGGTTTTCATTGGAGGCCAGTTTCACCACATCTTTAGGCTCAATCCCAAACTCTCTCACCACCAATTCAATGGGCTTTCCTGCCTCATAAATTTTAATCTCTTTAAGTGCTTCATTAAATTTCATTTTCATCCCCTTTATATATCATCATTTTCTTTAACATATGAGCCTAAGACCTTAATCACATCTCTATGTCGGTTCATAATACTCTCAATATGTGCATCATCTTTGTGTCCATTAAACTCAATAAAAAAGAGTGATTCACCCTCTAAAATATGTGATTTAATTTTGGTTAAGTTCACCTCACAACGTTCAAAATCATTTAAAAAGTTCACCAATGCTCCAGGAGTATTTTTAAGACGTACTAACATAGAAGTTTTATCATGACCAGAAGGTAAATTGTCAAAATTACTGACAATAAAAAAACGTGTTTTATTATCAGTACAATCTTCAATATTGTTAAAAAGTATGGGTAAATTATACATTTTAGCAGCCACATCAGCACAAATGGCTGCACTTCCCTCTTCTTCCATAGCTATTTTAGCCCCTTTGGCTGTGGAGTCTAAAAAAACATGCTCTACTTCATCTAAAGCACAAGACTTTAAAAAGAGATGACACTGGTCAAAAGCAATGTCTTTAGAATAGATTTTTTTAATCTCTGAAATCGAGTTACATTTGGTCGCTAAAGTATGATGAATACCCACAAAAACTTCAGCAATAATTTTTAAATCATACTCTTTAAGACAATTAATCGTCTCACTCACAATACCATTGGAAGAGTTTTCAATGGGAACAACACCAAACTTAGCCGTTCCTTTTGCCACTTCTCTAAAAACAGAAGAGATTGAGTTTAAAGGAATATAGGCACTCATCGCTCCAAATTTCATCTCTGCTGCTTGATGCGTAAAGGTGGCTTCAGGTCCAAGATAAGCAATGGCTTCTGGACGTTCTAAGTTTCTTGCTACGGCGAACATCTCTAAAAATAAAGCATCAATGGCTTTATCGGTTAATTTGCCCGTGTTTTGAGCTTTTAAACGATTTAAAATTGACTGCTCTCGTTCTGGTCGATAGATAGGAGCTCCTGTGGTATTTTTAAGCTCACCCACTTGATGAACATACTCCATACGCTTGTTGTATAGCTCTAGTAATTGATTGTCAATGCTGTCAATTTCTATCCGTAGTTCATCTAATGTCATCATCTATCCTTTTTTATTTAGCTTTTAATTTTGCCAACTGGTATCACACGACGTTTCAAGCCGTATTTGGTCTTCAAATGTTTCACGTTCACGAATGAGATAATCTTTTCCATCAAGCACAGCTACTTCAGCTGAACGTCCACGCGTGTTGTAATTACTAGACATCGTAAATCCGTAAGCTCCTGCTGAATGGACGACTAAAATGTCATTGTGTTCCATAATAGGCAGTTCAACATCTTTACCTAAAAAATCGCCACTTTCACACACAGGGCCTACAATATCTGCTTTAGACTTCTCACCCTCTTTTTTAACTGCTTCTATTTTATGATAAGCATTATATAAACTTGGACGTAACAAATCATTCATTGCCCCATCGACAATTACAAAACGTTTCTCACCATTGATTTTTTCATACAATACTTTGGTTAAAAAAATACCTGAATTTGCCATCATGTAACGCCCAGGTTCAGACAAAATAGTTACATCAAGCCCTTTAATTTGGCTCAAAATTGCTTTAGCATAATCAGCAGGTCGTATGGTGACTTCATCATCATATACCACCCCAATACCACCACCAACATCAAAAAATTTAATCTCAATACCAATGGCATCTAATGAACGTACCAAATCAGCCACTATCCCACACGCTTCGGTAATAGGAGAGAGTTCAGTTAGTTGTGAGCCAATATGAAAATGGATTCCAACAGGATTTAAGTGTTCAGATTTTTTAGCATAAATATACATGCGTTTTGCACTGTCTAAACTCACCCCAAATTTGTTTTCATGCAGACCAGTTGAGATGTAAGGGTGCGTTTTAGGATCAACATTTGGGTTTACCCGAATAGAAATTCTAGCTTCCACTTTAAGTTCTTTAGCTATCATCTCTACCCGTTTCATCTCTGCTTCACTCTCAAGGTTAATGAGTAAAATATCAGATTCTAGTGCTTCACGAATTTCATCATCTTTTTTTCCCACACCCGAAAAAATAATTTTATATTTTTTAATCCCTGCTCTTAAAGCACGTCTCACTTCTCCAATACTCACACAATCAGCCCCTGCCCCAAGGTTTGCTAAATGCCGAATAACAGCTAAATTGGAGTTTGATTTCACTGCATACGCCACCAAAGATTTCTTACCACCAAAGGCATCTTTAAGCTCATCATATCGGTTGGTGATGTTATTAAAATCATACACATAAAGTGGTGTGTTATATTTTTCTACTAAAGTTTCTATCTCTACGCTCATAAAAAATCCCATTGTTATAATGTCGCGATTTTATCTAAATGTTGATTATAGGTTGGTGATGTGTGGATTTATATTCTTTTTTGAGATTTAATAAGTGAGTAAAAAGCATAAATCCATAAAAGTAGCACAGGCAGAATAATCGCCCCTTCAGGATTTAACGAACCGTTTTTTCCAATGCCCAAAAGTGCAAAGAGAATACCCCAAACAAAGAGTGTTCCTCCAATTGCTTTAGTAGTAGTTACAGCCATGTTCATGTAGCGTGCATGAAAAGGAAAATTAAAGAGAAGTATCATTAGTAATGCTATGGAAAAAAGTGGCATAACTACTTTTTTATAAATCTCAGCACGAATAGCATAGGTTTCTAAAGATTGATTTTGAAGTAGTTTTAATGCTTTTATATTTCTATCTAATGTTAAAGCTTTACCATCATAGATAGATTTTAATATTTGAGGCTGATACCCCTTTAGTGTTTTTAAGATTTTCAACGATTCAGTTTTTAAATGTTGATGCCCAAATTCATCTACTTCAATAGTTTTCTTTAAAGCATTGGTAGCAACCCATTCATCAATATTGTACCATGCTTCACTTGCACTAAAAGTTTCTATTACTTCACCATTTTTTAATTTAAACAGTGTTATGTTTTCCATTTTATATTTTTGAGGGATTAATGCACCAATATAGACAAAGTTGTCATCATATTTAAAAAATAAATCCTTTGTTTCACTCACTTCATAGGCATTGTCAAGCAGACTTAATGCTGAATCTCTAGCAGTTGCAAAAGAGGTGAAATTAAGTAATAAAAAAATTAAATAGATAAGGATACTCACGACAAAGAAAGGTTTAAACAACACTTTTCTTGTTACCCCCAAAGAGTACATCGCGGCAATAGAGTTCTGTTTAATGAAAGCAATTTTTGTCCATATGGCTCCAAAAACAATCGCCAAAGGAAATAATAAAGAAAGTGCCTCTTGCCATTCAAAAAAAGCATATAGAACTTTAATGTTAAAAGAGGGTAAAGAAGAACCATTCATTAAAAAATCTAAACCAGCAAAGAGTCCAGAGAGTCCCATAAGAATAATTAATATCTTTTTTAAATAGTGAAATGCAACATAGTTAAAAAGCATCGGAATCACTCCAGCACTTATTTTTGAAACGATTTAAGAGAATACTTTGATTTAACTTCTACTAATGATTCTGTTTTTAAGACTTTAATTGCAGTAGCCGTATGCTCTATCCAAGCGTCTAAAATTACCTCTTCTTCTTGTGAAAAATCATGTAACACATAATCAGCTACTTGTGATTTATAGGCTGGTTTATCCACTCCCATTCGTACACGAAGATACTCTTTTCCAACCATCGCATCAATGGAACGTAAACCATTATGCCCACCATGTCCTCCACCTTTTTTAAAACGCAATGCTGAAAATGGCAAATCAATGTCATCATGTACTACAATAATATCTTCTAGTTCTATCTTATAAAAGTTTTTTACAGCTTGGACAGATTCACCCGATAGATTCATGTAAGTAGTGGGTTTTAAAAAAAGTAGATTGGAGGATTTAAAAAGTTCGCCTTTAAAAGCGTTTTTGGAGATTTCATTGGCACCAGAGTCAGAGACAAGTCTGTCTATAACTCTAAAGCCTATATTATGTCGTGTATTTTGATATTGTGTGCCTGGATTACCAAGTCCTACAATTAACAACATTAGCTAAACTTATTTAGCTTTAATGACACCAACAACAGCAACATCTTGTCTGTCCATTAGTTTACATTCAGCAGGTGCTTCCATATCTCTAATAAGAATAGAATCATCTCTATCTAAATCAGTCACATCAAGAACAAATTTATTAGGAATATTTTCAATAGCCCCTCTAACTTTTAATCTTCTTTTTTGAAGCATAAGAACACCTTTGTTCTTAATTCCTTTAGCTGTTCCTGTTGTTTCAACTGGTACTAAATAGTTTGTTACTTGACCAGGTACTGCTACTCTTAAGTCAACATGTACAACATCTCCATTTACTGGGTGAAGCTGATACTCTTGAATTACTGTTTTAAATTCAGTATCTCCAGCCTTTAACGATAGTGTTAAACCATCTTTGGCTCTTACAGCTTTCATAAAATCACCTCTTTTAAAAGCGACTTGTACATTCTCTACACCATTAGCATAGATGTTAGCTGTTAGATAACCATCTCTTCTTAACTTCTTTGCTGAAGCTGAGCCGATACTCTCTCTAATAATACCTTCTAACATTTTGTTTCCTTAAATTAAAATAGAAACGAATTCTAGCGAAATTTTAATTAAGCACTCGTTATTTTTTTATAAGTTTCTCTAAAACTCTTAACGATTGCACCATCATCACTCTCTTTAAGTAAAGAATTTAACTCTTTTGGGTTATTTCTTTGTGCTTCTATCATATTAGAAGTTTTTTCTATTTTTTGAATGAGTTTATTATTCTCATTTTTATAGAATTGAAGCTCTTTTTCATAATTTCTTAACTGCTCTTCAATTTGAAGAAATTGTTCTCTCGTCATAATAAATTCAGCCCGTGAAGTATCTGCTTGATAGAGCATTGTCTCCTCTTTTAATTCATCAATTTGTTGAAGATAAGACTTAATAGATTTTTTATCTATTTTTGTTACTAATTTTAATGCTGAAATTTTATCTTCTAAAGCTTTCACCCTTGATTTATGATTTTTTTCATTTTCTGCTATTTTCTCTTCAGCTAAAAGTAATATGGCTTCAAAATCTTTTAACTCATTTTCTCTTTTGCTGTCTTTTTCTTTCAGTTTTTTAATTTGCATTAAAAGTAGATTTTCATTCGCATTACTATTAGCATTTTCAAGAAGTTTTTTATTTTCTTTTAATTCTGATTGTGTCACTTCTAACTTTTTAAGAAGTTCTCCAGAAATAGATTTTTCTAACTGAAGATTTTTTTCAACATTAACAATGGCATTATTTCGTTCTGTAACAATATCTTTTAAGCGTTTACTTTCAGCTACATGTTTTTTTGTATAAATAGTTTTAGATAAAAACCATGCAATCACAAAACCTAATGACATTGCAGTAACAAGCCAAAATACCATTTTTATAATTAATTCTGTCATCTCTTTTTTTCCTTATTGACTTAAGCTATAACTACTTCTATCACGTAATCTTATTTTTGGCTGAACAACTAAAGTATTACTTATTCCATCAAGTACTTCTAATTCAGTATAAAATTTTGATGCATTAAGTGTAATACATGCAAAAATCAACAATAAAGAAGAAAGAGTTCCAAAGAGAATTATTGAAGTGTTATTCATCATTAAACCTTAAATATTAATAATTGTTTAATTATATTATAAAAAGTTTTAAAGATGACTATAATTCTACTAATTCTTCCTCTTTTAAGTCAAATATATCTATATTACTCTCATTCTTAGCTTCTTTTTCCTCTGCAGTGGCATTATTTAACTTTAATTTCATATCAGATGCATTGGTTGCATGTTCTAAAACGACCTCTTCTGAAATTCTTTTTTCCTTATAAAGTGCTAAAAGTGCTTGGTCAAATGATTGTGAACCATAAATTTCACTCCCCTCTTCAATACTATCTAAAATTTCACTATCTCGATTTTGAGCGATTAAATCAACTATTCTTGGTGTTTGAATCATCACTTCTAATGCTGCGGCCCGTTTACCATCAACAGTTTTAACAAGTCGCTGACAAATAATTCCTGAAAGTACTGAAGCCAGTGTCACACGAATACGATTTTGCTCCTCTTTTGGAAACATACCAATAATTCTATTGACCGTCTCTTTTGCATCTAATGTGTGTAGTGTTGAAAAAACCAAGTGACCTGTATTTGCTGCGTGTAGTGCAATCTCAATTGTCTCCAAGTCACGCATCTCTCCAACCAATATGATGTCTGGATCTTCACGCAAAGCACCTTTAAGTGCATTAGCAAACGAATGAGTATCTTGACCTACACCTCTTTGAGAAACAAGTGATTCTTTATCTGGGTGAACAAACTCCACAGGGTCTTCAACCGTAATAATGTGTTTTTTCTTTGTTGAATTTATGTTATTTAACATCGCAGCTAAGGTAGTTGATTTACCAGAACCTGTAACCCCTGTCACCAAAACCAATCCTCTATGCATCTCAGAAAGTTCTTTAATCGCATTGGGTAAACCTAGCTCTTCTAGGGTTAAAATTTTAACAGGAATAATTCGCATAACAGCAGAAAGTCCATCTAATTGATAAAAGAAGTTTACACGAAAACGGTTATCGGCATCAAGCACATAAGTACAATCTAGCTCTTTGGTAGTTACGAGAGTCTGATATTGCTCTTTGCTTAAAATAGCTTGTGCAATACCATCTAACTCTTCAGCACTAATAACTTTGTCACCTAACTTTAGTAAGTCACCCGAAACACGAAGACGAATGATTGAACCTGATTTTAAATGCAAGTCACTGCCCCCATTATGTATGAGGTTTTTTAAATAAAATTGTAATTTTTTTTCCATAGTATATTCACTTTATTAATTTTTTATTAAATTATATCATAAATTTTTAAATAAATAATTTATTAAGCTACGGCATCCAAACTTTCATGAATACTATCAACTATTTTATAAGGAAGTTGTAATTTATTTGCTAACAGTTCCAAATATTCTCGTTCTGCTTTATTGTCAAGGTCAATGGCAAAAAGGCTCATGTAATAAACGTGTTCTTCCATGCCTTTAGGCACTTCTTTTAGAAAACTTTCCATATTAGATACTTTTTTAAATTCATATTCAACAAACATCTGTTCAACCTTAGACATGTCCCCCATGAACTCCATAACTCTTTTCTCTTCTAGTTCACTAAGCATTCCATCGGCTTTAGCAGCATTGACCATGGCTTTAAGTAAAATATATACTTCCGTACCAGAACCTACTTCTTCTATGTCTTTATTTAAAATTTGAGAGATAACTGCTTTAAGTGTACTATCTCGATAAAATATCTCCTCTCCCATAAACTTATTAAACATCTCTTCTAGTCTAGCTATTAACTTCATTTTAAATCCTTATATTAATATTTTAAGTTAAGAATATTTTAACATTATAAATTTAAGATTTTATATTTTTTCGACATTTCTTATAAAATATTTAAAATTTTTAAGTAATTTAATCTAAATTTAAAATATTTTAAATATAGATAAATACTAAAACATAATATTTAATATTTATGCCTCTATTTAGGGTGAATTATTACCAGACGACCAATTGTAATCTATTATACATACCTATTTGCACTTTTTTTAAGTTAATATATGTTTTATGTTTTGGCTTTAAACTTTTATTCTTAAAATAGATTGGATAAGAGTTATTATCTATGTATAATTTATTATCTTTATAGATTCCCTCTATATGTGCTATCACTTCATTTTGTAACTTATTATTCTTAAAATCTAAATCACCTCTATAATACAAGCTTGATATATCTTTTTTTCCATAATCATACTCAAGTGAAAAATTAATAATTTCACGTAATCCTTTATGGTTTTTTAACTTTGTGACCAATAAATCATAACAATGACCTTGGATTAATCCCTCTGCCCCATAAATAAAAATAGCCCTTCCCGTTGAATGTTGCTTAATAATCGCATGATATTTCGTTTTTAAAATCACACTTACTTTTTTAAGCATAATCGAACTCTTTGAATTTTGATATAAATCTGAAATTGTTCCTATTTTTACGCTTACGCTTGATTTTTCTTGATGGTAAGCTTTTGTAGAAAAAGTGGCGACTATGGGTAAATGGTCAGAATAGCCTTTACCTAAATGTCGTCCATATTTATATTGCCATCGATAAACATAGCCCTTTTTATGAAAAAGATACGCAGGCTTAAATACTTTAAAAGAGTTAGTTACATAATCTAAACTTTTACCATCAAACAGTGAAGAAGGTAACAACATGCTATCTAAAGCTTGTTTCTTTCCATAAAAGTCATGACTCCAACGTTGAAAAGTGGGAACATCTAACCATAAGTTATAGTGTGCAAATGAGAGCTTAGAAATCTCCTGCTTTTTAAATAGTTTTTGATTATTAGAAGTTTTGAGTATATGATTAATGCCTACTAGCCCTTGTGTATTATTTAACTTACGGCTAAGATGTTGATATTCATTATAATCACTATTAAAATCCCCTAATAAAATATATTCTGAACTTTTAGGAAGGCTTAAAACTCTTTTTTTTAATCTCTTAGCCGATAAAATCCGACTGCTTTCAGATGAATGTTTTGATGCCCAATGGTTATTAAAAACATAAAAGGGTTTAGCATCAATGAGAAATTTGGTCTCCAAAATAGGACGATATTTTAATGCTTTATTAACATTAATCTCTTTAACACTGCTTATTGGAATCTTAGAGAGTGTTGCGAGTTGTATGGCAGAATGCTTTTTATGGGTAATCGCATCATATTTATAAGAACAACCAATCGTTCTTAAACGTCTTTTTAAAAGTTTTAAAACATTTTTGTTTTCAATCTCTTGTAATGCGATGATGTCTGCATCAATATCACAAATTACCTCTGCAATATTAAGTAGTTTTTTCTCAAAGTTTTGTCGTGTCCAGTTATGCTTGTTAGGTAGATACTCTTCATATTCAACGCCATTGTTTTTCATGTCAAAAAGGTTTTCAACATTATAAGAGGCTATTTTTAGTGTTGCAGAATTAAGCGTAAAAGGGAAAAGAAGAAGAACAAGTAGCCGTAGGGTGCAATTCATTGCACTACCTACAAAAAGATTATTTAACTGGAAAATAAAGATTAACCCTACTTAAACATCTTACCAAGCATACCCATAGCACCATCAACACCACCAACTTGAGCTAACATATCTTCAACAATAGACCCCTCACCTTCTGTCGCTTTGTCAATAACATTTGGAAGAGCATCAGCCAATGCACCTTTAGCAGACTCTTCAGAAAGTCCTAAAGAAGAGGCAAATTCAGAAATCTTATCAGCTCCAAGTAAATCAGTAATAGAATCCATAGAAATTGGCATATTCTCACCACTTCCTAACCATGAACCAACAATGTCACTAAGACCACCACCACTTGTCATACCAGATACAATTGAACTTAAATCAATGCCACCATCAGCACCACCACCTAGTAGTGAACCTAATGCATTAGTAATCGCATCACTATCTAATCCTGTTGTTGCATCATCTGAATTGCCTTGAATAGCACTCGCACCCATTTTTAATAAATCTGTTAAATCCATTGTTTATCCTTATTTAATTTTAATAATTTTAGTATAGCAAAATTAGATTAAATAACTAACAAATCTTGATGCCATTTTCAAAAAGTTCTATCTTCTTAGAAGCAATAAGCGAAGTAAGCGAACGCTTAAAGTTCTTTTTACTCATGCCAAACACTTTCATAATCTTTTCAGCATCACTTTTTGAGTTTACTTCTA
>JALSQB010000044.1 GCA_026985655.1 Campylobacteraceae bacterium
GGGTCTTTTATGATGAGATGTCTTTTTTCATCTATTAGCTTGGCTTTCTTTTGAGCATACGCACCCCACAATACAAATACCACATTTTCACACTCTTTATTGACTAATTCTATGATTTTGTCTGTAAACTGTTCCCAACCTTTGTCTTTGTGGGCATTGGCTTTGCCCTCTTCTACACTAAGAACAGCATTTAAAAGTAGGACTCCTTGTTCTGCCCAAGGGCTTAAGTTTGCTGTGTGCGTGTTGTCAATATTAAGGTCAGATTTTAACTCTTTGTAGATGTTTTGTAAAGACTTTGGCAGAGGGTCAATGGGGTCAAGTGCTGAAAAACATAATCCATGTGCATCTCCTTGTGTCGGATAGGGGTCTTGACCTAAAATGAGAACTTTTACCTTAGGGAGTGGTGTTATATTGAGTGCATTGAACCAAAGAGGTTTGGGAGGTAAAATGTTTTTACCTTCCTTTCTCTCTTGGGCTAAAAAATGCTCTAACTCTTTGAAGTAACTTTTGTTAAACTCTTCGTTTAGGGCTAGTCTCCAAGATGTTTGGGTAAGATTATTTTTCATTTTGTAAGTATAGCATATCTTTAAAATTTTGCTATAATATAAATAAAAAAGGCTGATACATGAATTTACAAAAAGTTATCTCGGGGTTTTTCTTCATATTTGCAATGACGATTAACTTTGGTTTCTTTTATGGAGACATTAGTAATCCTGCACTTCACAGTGTCTATGAACTCTTTGCGGCTCTTATTATTAGTCTTATTTCGACGGTGCTTAAAATTGGTGACAAAACACAACTCGGTTCGGTGCTTTTAGCGACAAGTTTAGTAGCAGACATTCAACTTATTGCAGCCGTGACAGTGTGGACGATCACGGAGTATTTGTCGGTAGTAGATACTGAATCATTTGCTGTTATTATCTCTTTGTCGGGTGGGGCTTTGTTGGCAAATATTACCTCGGTTATTTTGTATATAGGTGAAACATTAAAGTCTAAAAGGTAAGTTGCTATGGCAGATAATGTTGTATGGCTTGTTCTTCAAAAGCTTAGAATCCCTCTTTTAGTCTTAATTACCTCTTACTCCATCGCCATTTTGGGCATGGTGCTTATTCCTGGGGTAGATGACCAAGGAAATGTTTACCATTTAAGCTTTTTTGATGCCTTCTATTTTGTCTCTTATATGGCATCAACCATCGGTTTTGGTGAAGGACCTTACGACTTTACCTATGGTCAAAAGTTATGGGTATCGTTTTGTATATACTTAACTGTGGTAGGTTGGTTTTATGGTATTGGTGCATTAATCTCTGTCTTAACAGATGCGAGGTTAAAGCACGAGTTAATGCACAGCCGTTTCAAAAAGAGTGTTAAGCAAATTCAAGGTGATTTTTTTATTATTTTGGGTTACAACTATGTCAATTCTGAAATTATTAAAAAATTGCATGACGCACAGATTGAGTTGGTTCTTATTGACAAAAATGAAGAGAAGATAAACCATTTTTTGTTAGAGAGTATGAGTAAAGATGTGCCTGTTATGGTGGGTGATGCACTTCTTACTGACACCCTTTTGGACGCAGGGATAAAGATGCCAAACTGTAAAGGGGTGGTCTCTTTATTTCACGATGAAGAGAAAAATCTTCGTATCTCTGTTTTGGTTCGTTTTTTAAATCCTACTTTAAGAGTCATTGCTAAATCGACGATTAATGATATTACGATGAGTATTATGGACACGGATATATCGGAGATACTTAACCCCTTTGAAATTTTTGCTAAGCGTTTAGAATTTGGTTTGGTCTCACCACATCTTTTACTGTTGGAAAATTGGATATATGGTAACAGTGATTTAGCGTCACATACGCACTTTTTACCTAAAAATGGCAAATATATTGTGTGTGGTTATGGACGATTTGGAAAAGCCCTTTTACCTGTTTTTCAACGCCACAACATAGCTTATGTCTTTATTGATGAGAAGCGATTAGCTACGCAAACAATGATAGAAAATGAGACCTTTATTCGTGCCAACCCTGATGATAAAGATGTCTTGTGTAGTGTGGGCATTAAAGAGGCTGATGCCATTATTTCAGGAACCAAAAATGACATAACCAATATCTCTATTATGATTACGGCTAAAAAGTTAAATCCCAACATCTATACCATTGCCAGAGAAAATCAAATAGATGAAGTAAGTATCTTTGAAGAGGCACAGATGGATTGGGTTTTTATTATTGAAAAAATAATGGTAAACAAAACAGCTCTGTTTTTAAGTAAACCTTTTAAACATCACTTCTTAACCCTTATTTTAAAAGAGAATGAAATATTGGCAAAGAGTTTAGCTAAACTCTTACGCACCACGATTAACAACAATCCAAAGCTTAAATATCTTGCCATTACAAATGAGCAGAGTTATGCCATCTACCATGAACTCCTAGCAGGAGGAACCGTAAACTTAGAGATGCTAAGACGAAACTTATCTAACTGGAAAGAGATTAACAAGGTTGTGCCTCTTTTGCTCAATAGAGAGGGAGAAGATCTCTTACTCCCTAAAGATATGCCGTTACGCATAGGCGATGAGATACTTTTTGCTTGTGATGACTACGCCAAAGAGGAGATTGCCTTTATTGCTTCAAATATCTATGACCTACACTATGTGATGACAGGTGAAGAGAAACAGATAGGTATTTTGAAAAAATTATTTGGCTCCAAAAAGTGAGAAATATGTCCCTTTTTGTCGTTATGGCATTGGGACATGGATAAGTAGTCATACACTATAAAACTTCTTAAAAATTAGAAGGAGCTGGGGTATTAATAATATTATAAAACTCACTTCTGGTACGTTGGTCACTCTTAAACAGTCCTCGCAAGGCTGAACTAACCGTAGTGGAGTTAATCTTTTGTACCCCTCTCATCTCCATGCACATGTGCCGTGCGTGGACTACCACGGCTACCCCTTTGGGGTTAATGGAGTTGGCAATGGCATCGGCTATCTGTTCGGTCATCTGTTCTTGGATTTGTAGTCGTCTGGCAAACACATTGACAATACGTGGAATTTTAGAGAGTCCTACCACTTTACCATCGGGAATGTATGCCACATGCACACGACCAATAATCGGTAACATATGATGTTCACAAGTAGAGTAAAATTCAATATCACGTACCACAACCATCTCATCATTGGTTGAAGTAAAAAGTGCTTTGTTTAAAATGGCTTCTGGGTCTTCATGATACCCCTCAGTCAAAAACTCCCATGCTTTTGCCACACGGCTAGGTGTTTTAAGTAAACCCTCTCTTTTTGGGTCTTCTCCTAAAAGTTCTAAAACTTTAGTCACTGCACCTTCAAATTCTTCTTGTTTTTTCATTACTTTGTCCTAGTAGATTTTAATGATGCCATTTTAACATCTTTATATAATTTTTATTGTATATTTTCTAAATTAAAACTTAAGGAATTATTATGCCATTATTAGACAGTTTCACTGTAGATCACACAAAGATGCCAGCACCAGCGGTAAGAGTCGCTAAAAGTATGAGTACACCAAGTGGAGATGACATTACCGTGTTTGACTTACGTTTCTGTCAACCTAACAAAGATATTTTAAGTGAAAGAGGTATTCATACCCTTGAACACCTATTTGCAGGGTTTATGCGTGACCATTTAAACTCTAAAAAAGTTGAAATCATTGACCTTTCACCAATGGGTTGTCGAACAGGATTTTACATGTCACTACTTGGAAGTCCTAAAGAAAAAAAAGTAGCCAAAGCATGGAAAAAAGCCATGAAAGATGTTTTAGGCGTTCAAAGTCAAAGTGATATCCCAGAGCTTAACCTTTATCAGTGTGGAACATACCAAATGCACTCACTTGAAGAAGCACAACAAATTGCACAAGATATTGTCGATGCTGACATTGGTATTATGAGCAATGATGAGTTAAAGCTTTCGAAAAAGAAATTAAAAAAATTAGAAGAAGAAGCGTAAATGTATAACAAGGTACTACGCCCCCAAAAGGAGCTGGTACTTTGTGAAGATGGTTCAAACACCCTCTTTTCAAAAGAGTTTAATGAACTTTACCACTCCACTAAAGATGGGGCATTACATGAGTCTTTAGAGAAACATGTCAAACCTGCCTTTAGCCTCAAAAAATCTCTCCCCAAACTAAACATTTTAGACCTCTGTTTTGGCTTAGGCTACAACACTTTTGCGACGCTTTACCATATTAAACAAAATAATCTTCAAACCAAAGTACATATTATTTCTCCAGAGTTTGATGAAGCACTCATTCGCTCCTTAGATGGCTTTGATTTTCCCCCAGAATTTGACTTTTTAAAACCTATCATCAATGCTATTGCTAAAAATCTATATTATGAAGATGAAGAGGTTACAATAGAGATTTTACTAGGTGATGCCAGAGAAGAAGTGCCTAAAATAACGCAAAAAATAGACATTATCTATCAAGATGCCTTTTCCCCTGCACACAATCCTCTACTTTGGACAAGAGA
>JALSQB010000045.1 GCA_026985655.1 Campylobacteraceae bacterium
TTCATTTTTAACCATATTCTCAAATCTAAAATACGCAATCAGTTCATCATCAGATAGATGTTTCATCTTCTCTACAATCACTTTATGTTTTTCGCCGTGTTCTTTGTACCACGATATGTATGACATTTTCTATCCTTATAATTTAATATTAAAGTATAACTAAAAATCTCTATTTCTCTATTTACATGATATAATCACTACATGGCAAAAAAAAAGAAAAAACAATCAATTAAAATAAACAACAAAATAAAAGAGATGATGAATGGTGAACCCTTTGATGAGGGCATCAAATATTTAAGTGACGATGTTTTAGTAGAACTCACCATGCTACTAGACCTCAAAGTTCCCATGCTCGTCAAAAAAGAGATGGTTCGTGCCTTGCGTCAAGTTTGGTCAGAGGGCAATGTGCATCTGCGAATGCACATTGTAAACTATCTTGAACAGATGAATCTCAAAAAAGTACAACTTGACGAAAGAGACAAAGTCTCTTACATTGTCTCTCTTTTAGACAAGTATGAACACAGTAAAGAAGAAGAACAGCAAGTACTCTCTGCTTTCATTGACACCAAGTTTAACAAAATATCAGAAGACAAAATAGCCAATAAGCTTAACTACATTCGACAACAACGGCTCATGAATGTTTGGGAAAAAAAAGTAGAAGTAGAGTTCAACACCCTTTCTCAAATGGAATTTTACCACTCTTATGCCTTTGAGATGAATGAAGAGACTTTTTACAAATCACTGCTAACGACTAGCAAAACCATTGAGGAAAATCTACTCTTAGGAGAGAACGAAACGCTCATACAAGAGGCTTTAGAAAACCATAAAAAGTCTGCCATTGCCTCAAAAGAAGAGGAGATAGCACTTTTTTTAGAGAGTGTTAAAGATGAACACAAATATTTGTCCGAACAAGAGGTGATTCGACTCATACGCTCTATGCCTCCTGAAGATAACTTTTATGAGATAGAGATTCCCCTTGAAATTTTACGAGAGATTGTAAGCCTTATTGATACTGACTATTTTGTCACTTTACAAGGTGCTAACATTGTGATTAGCAAAGAGAGAACTTACCCTTTTTATGACACAACACTCCCCTACACTGCCGTAGTAACTTATGGTCGTCCTTTTATTTTTCATCATATTTGGAGAGGTGATACACTTCCTATTAGAGAGGACTTAAGAGAAGTAAAAAAAGAGATGCAAGAGCATTTTGAACAAAATGTTGCTGACTTAGAAGAGGAACTTTTTGACTTAGCCCAAGGTTTAGAACTCGAAGCCTCTGTGGTTGAAAAATATATTTTACAATTTATTGAGCCTCAACTCTGTACAGCGAAGAATCTCAAAATAAAAGAGAAAGTTAAACGGCGAATCGTTTACCATTTTATGGAATACATTCGTCCCCTAAAAGCAAAAAAACGTAAAGAGGAACTTCTAGCCAAGACCATTCGCGACTTTAAGAACCTTTTTCCTATGGCAAGATTACTTAAACGTGAAATCTTCTTTCATGTGGGTCCTACCAACTCGGGTAAAACTTATGAGGCACTTCAAGTCTTAGAAAAAGCTGACACAGGCTACTACTTAGCCCCTCTGCGACTTTTGGCACTAGAGGGTTACGAAAACCTAAAAGCCAAAGGCGTTGGTGTTTCACTTATTACAGGTGAAGAAGAAATTATAGATGAAGAATCTACCCACATAAGCTCTACCATTGAGATGATGAACGCTTCTGTGGAGGTCGATGTTTGTGTCATAGATGAAATACAGATGATAAACGACCGTGACCGTGGTTGGGCTTGGGCAAATGCCCTCATTGGTGTTCCTGCCAAAAAGGTCATTTTAACAGGTTCTGCTGATGTACTTGAAGCCGTGCAAGAGCTTTGTGACTACCTAGAAGAGCCTTTAACTGTAAGACATTTTGAGCGTAAAAATGAGCTTAAACTACTCACTCAAGCGACTCCCATAAAAGAGATAGAAAAAGGAACTGCTGTCGTTGCCTTCTCACGTCGTGATGTTTTAGGCTTACGACAACAACTCTCGCAACGTTTTGAAGTCTCGGTGGTCTATGGAAACCTCTCTCCTGAAGTTCGACGAGAGGAAGCAAGACGTTTTAGAGAAGGAAAATCGGATGTTTTAGTGGCAACCGATGCCATTGCTATGGGATTAAACTTGCCCATTAAAACCCTACTTTTTTCTAAAGATAACAAGTTTGATGGACTAAGAAGAAGAGAACTCTTACCCACAGAAGTCGCTCAAATTGCTGGACGTGCAGGACGTTATGGTTTAGAAGAGGTGGGCTACATTGGGGCGTTAGATGCTAAAGCTTTAGAGACCATTAAGTCTAAGTTTTACCAACCTTTGCCTACACTTGAACTCCCTTTTTCGGTGATGTCAAGTTTAGAGCATATACTGCTTATTGGTGAGATTTTAGAAACAGAAAATCTCTCTACTATTTTAAATTTCTTTGCAGATAACATGGAGTTTGAAGGACCATTTGTAGCTGCGAATATTGATTCTATGTTAGAAGTTGCGCACATTGTCGATGAGTATCGACTCGACTTAAAAACACGTTTTCACCTAGCTTGTGCACCTGTGTCACTCTCTTCACCTTATATTGAATCGGTATTTCACCGTTACATCAAGCAAATAGAAGCAGGAGAAAGAGTCAAATACATTCCCCCACGTGACCTACCAAAATTTGCCCAAACCAATGAGATGATGCTTAACGCTGAAGACCGTGTTCGTGAGATTTCCCTCTATCTATGGTTGTCATTTAAATTTGAAGATTTATTTCAAGACAAACAAAAAGCCATAGAATCACGCGTGCGTCTTAACAACTACATTGAAGCGTCATTAAAACAAGGAAACTTTGTCAAAAAGTGTACACGCTGTTCTAAAAGCCTAGATTTTACTTATAGGTTTTCAATTTGTGATGCATGTTTCACCAAAGGGCGAAGAGGCTCACGCTCAAACAATAGAGGGGCTAGAAATGGAGGGCGTAGTTCAAGAAGACGCTCTTAGAGCGTATCGCTTATTTCAAGAATTTTATTTACTCTTCTTTATGATGATTTAGAATCTTCAAGTAGGATTTGAACTTTTTGAATCTCTTCTAACATCAAATACGAAAGTTCTCTTAACTCTTGAAAATTTTTCCTTACCTTTTCTTCTTCCGTTATGGAAATCGTATTTTTTTGTAACCTTACTTTAGAATCATATACAATCCCTTCTGCTGAACCAAAATAAATTTCATAAATAGTTAAATACTTTTCATGGAGTTGATGATGAAGCGTATGAATCCTTTCAGTTCCATCTATTTTAAGAGCCTTAAACAATCTGACTCCTTCAGAATTAAACCACAAACCAAATTAGCATGCCGTACTCTCTAAGGGGTGAGGGTCTCTAACCAAAGATTTACCATCAACCATAGATTTGGCTCTATTAAGCCATTTTATATGTGATCTTATTGCTTTATCTAAATTATCTAATGCTGTATTAATATTCATTTAATGATTTTCTATTTCTATTTCTTTTGGTAAAGTTGTCCTAATTTGCTTAGGCATATAATATTTAAACTGCTTAGGCTGTATAAAAAAGTCTATCTCTCCACATTTTTCAGATATATCATTCCAAGAGTCTATATTTAGATTAATTGCCAATACACCAAGTGTTGGTAATTTGGAGAAATTATCTTCTAGCAAAAAATTAGCAAACTCCGTAAGTTCAGGATTATGCCCTATAACAAAAATAGTCTCATAGCTATCATCTTGTAATGTCAATACATTCATTATGGTTTCAGGACGTGAGTTGTAAAGCTCTTCCATGTAATGGATACGACCTTCATAATCTATTTTTTTGCCTAATTGGTCTGCTGTAATCTGTGCGCGTAAAGCTAAGCTTGATATGATTAAATCTGGTTTAAGCTCTTGTATAGACAAGTAAGAACTAATGGTATTAAGGTCTTTATGTCCACGTTTTTTAAGTCCTCTTTCAAAATCACTAAGTGAACCATCACTCCAATCAGATTTAGCATGACGAATAAGGTATAATGTTTTCATAATAACTTCCTTTATTTATATTTATATTAAGACTAAATCAAACCCACATTTTAGTGTGGGTTTTGTTTAATATTAATATTAAATTTCTGCCATAGATTTTGACATATTTTGTACTGTTTTTTCCATAATCATTTTTCCCAATGCAACATTTCCATCATCTCTAAAAATAGCGAATGTTGTTAATTTAGAGAAATTATCTTTGCTCACGTTTCCTGAAGAGTTTACAAGAAAAACATGTCCATCTTCTGTTCTTGCTTCCATTAATGAAGCATCTGCAAATCCAACATCTAATGAAGATTCAGAAATCATTCTAAATGCATCATTGAAAATACTTGCTGAGTATGCTATATCGACAGAAGTATTCTCTTCATCCATATAAAGTGTTTCTCCTGAAAAGTTCAATACTGCTGAACCTAAATATCCATTTACTGTACGTAATTTTTTCATTGCTTGATCAAATTCAATCATTTATTATCCTTAAGACTTTTGTATTTTTTGCATAGTTTCATTAAAAGTATCGAGGCTTCCACCATGTTCTTTTAAAAATGTTTCGAGTATCGGTAAAGAGGCTTCCATACCTCCGATATTTTCTGCTTCAAGTAATTGTTTGTATAAGGGTTCAATAATTGCTCTTGCACCTGCAGACATACCTCTTCTGGTTGAAACATAGTTTCTAAATGAACCATCAGGATTTTTGGCAACTCTTACATGTGCCAACACCCAATAAAATCCTCTATCTTTACAAAGGTTTTTTACAAAGGCTTTTATATCTTTACCTGTTTTTATGGTGTCCCATAAAAATTTAAAAATTAATTTTGGCATATCAGGATGACGAAGTAGCGAGTGAGGTTGTTCTAATAACTCTGCTTGTGTGTATCCTGATAATTTAAAAAAAATCGGGTTGGCATAGGTAACATTACCTGCTTCATCTCCTTTTGAAACTACAATATCTACGGTTTTTACTTCATGTTCTATATTTGTTGGTGTCACGCTCATTTATTCTCCTTGGTTTTATATTATATGTATATATTAAATTAGTTGGACTAAAAAATTGTTTCTCAATTCATTTTAAATTTTGAAATAACCTCCTGTACGTCATGTTTATTAAATGGTTTAGCGATAATCGCATCATAAAGTCTATGTTCATTTTGACTTAAATGAGGATCTCCTGTAATGGAAACAGCATAAATAGGTTTAAGCACATACTTAGCTTCAAATCTTCTATATTGTTCTAAAAGTTGTGTGCCTGACATAGAGTTCATATGCTTATCTAAATAAACAATATCAAATCTATCTCCTTTTTTGGCACTCTTTTTTAAGTCCATTAATGCTTCCTCTCCATCTAATGAAGTATAAATATCTAAAAATTCACTTGCTAGCATTGACTCTAATAATGTTAAATTTAATTTGTTATCATCAACAATAAGCACTTTAAGTTTTTTACCTGAAAAAACGATACTGTAAAGAGCATCAGCATTATAGATATTTTTTGATGTTACTTTAAATTCACTCTTATCTAGTAATGAAAATAATTTATTTTCAATCAATAAAAGCTTATAGAGTTTTAACTTTTTCCCGTTCAAAACAGAAGGCGTGATTTTTTCTTCAAAACAGATAACATGCGTCACATTCTGCTCTAAGGTATTTGAAATAATTATTTTTTCTTTAGACATTCCTAGTTCCACAAGATAGTGTTCAATAAACTTTGGATACTTCGCTTCTGGATAATCTGTTAAAATTAAAATTTTCTTTTCTAGATTATGAAATGCTTCATAGCTAGTGCTACTATTTACAACTTCAACAGGAATATCAAAATAAAATTCACTCCCCTCATCAAGTTTACTTTTTAATTTTAATTCGCTATCCATGTCCGATACATAAGAGGCAGAAATTGCTAATCCTAGACCACTACCACCATATTTATCAGCTCTATTCTTTCCAACTTGAGAAAATGATTTAAATAATTTTTCTTGATCTTCTTTCTCTATACCAATACCTGTATCTTTAACTGAAATCATTACTTTCTGATTTGACTTATCCCAAAGTACTTTAAAATCTATTTGATGTTCTACTGGTGTAAATTTATATGCATTTCCAATTAAATTAATAATAATACGTTTAAGTTTAAACTTATCAACTTTAATCTCTTTAGGAATAGAGGGATCAATAAAAATAAAATAATCTATCTTTTTCCCTGACATTTTGGCAGAAAAAGTATTTCCAATGCTAGAAAAAAAGGCTATAGAGCTAATCACTTCTTTTTCTATATGTGCAGCTTTATATCTATTTTTTGCTGTTTCTAAAATAGAATCTGTTAAAGTATTAATAAAAGAAGCACTCTCTTTTGCATTGCTAACAAAAACTTTTAATCTTCTATCTTCTATTTGTTCTTCTAACAATTCTAAAAAACCATAAAGACTATTTGCAGGTGTTCTAATGTCATGTACGGTATTTGAAAGAAAAAGCAATAAACTCTCATCATTAATAACACTCTCTTCTTTGGCTGGCATTATCTCATTTTCAAGAAGAGGAGTATCATCAATACTATCATCTACTGGCTCTGTATCAGAGTTTGATATTATTTGTTTAAGAAAATTTACCAAATAAGGAGTAACTACATTTACCTCTGCCATCTCTTTTAAGGTATATTTTTTTAATTTACTATTTGTTGTTAAAGAAAGACGAAACATACCTAGTAACTCGTTATCTTCCATAATAGGATAAATAAGTTGTGACTTTAATTTATGATTTAATTCATTGTCATAGCTTTGAAAATAGTCTTTATCACTGGTAATATAGTTATAAATTTCTGCTGATTTTGTTAAAAATACTTTTCCAATACAACCTTTAGGCTCAATCATTAGAAGAAAGGCATCACCATTATTTATATTTTGAAATTTATCTTCTTCTCTATCATAAGAAAATTTCAAAACTAACTGTTGCTTCTTCTTGTCATATAGATATAAAGAGATTAAGTCAGAGAGAATAAAATTATCTGATAAAGATTTAAATTTTTCATTAAGAAGATTACTCTCTTTTTGTACTTCTAACATCAACGTTCCTTATATTTATATTATATTATTTTAAAAAAGCATTATACTTTATTAAAACTTAAAATTACAATTTAAATTTAAAGTTTTTTAAAAAAATATTAACTTTTAATTTATCTATATTTATTAAGTTTTATTTTAGTATAATTTCTTAATTTTAATTTTAGGATTTTTAAATGGGAAGCAAAAGAATATATACAGTAGATGATTACCCTTTAGCAGCATATACTGTAAAACGAACTATTGAGAAACTTTCCCATCATCAATGTATTGTATCGGACTTTGAAAGTCCTATTATCTTAATGAAAAATTTTGAAAAAGAGTTTCAGAATATCGATATGATTATTACCGATTATGAAATGCCTAATCTTCGTGGAAATGAACTCATTAAACAAGTACGAAGTATAAAACCCAATATTAAAATCATTATTATTTCTGCGTGGTTAGACTCAAATAAAGCTTCAGATAAAGACTCTATAAAACAAGAAGTAAAAGAATTGACACCTGATTTAATTTTATCTAAGCCATTTCCAACTAATTGGGTAGAACAACTTGACAAAATTTTAGAAAATGCCTAATGCATAGACTTTTAAAAAGACAAGTAAAAAAAAGCTTTGGAAAAGAGTTTAATCTTAATAGTTTAGATTCTAATACCTTAGAATTACTAGAACTCATTAGCGAAACCTATAATAATTTTGATGAAGAGAAGAAGTTTTTAAATCATACTGTTAAAAAAAATAGAGAAGAGTTGCAAGAGATGTATCAAAGCTTGATTAGTAATTCTCGTCTTGCAGGTATTGGGGAGATGATGGAGAACATTACCCATCAATGGAAACAACCATTGAGCATTATTTTAAATGTTGTTTCACTTTTAAAACTAGATATAGGAGAAAATAGCGATTTGATTCTAATAGAAGAGCAAACAAGGTATCTTGATAATACCATTGCTGACTTTAAAAATTTCTCTTCACACTCTTTAGAGGAAAAGAGATTTTTTCAACTGGAAAAATCGATACAAGAGAGCATTAAAATTTTTAATTTTCAAGCCATATCCAATAATATTAAGATTGAATTAGACTTAGAAGAGAATTTTCTTGTCCAAGGAGATATTGGTACTTTCAATCAAGCATTACTGGTCATATTATCCAATGCTAAAGATGCTTTTTTACAACAAGAGTCCCATAATAGAAAGATTAAAATCAAGACCAGATTAAGAGATAAAAAGATTTTAATAAGCATTCACGACAATGCAGGAGGAATACCTACAAAGCATATTAATAAAATTTTTGAACCTTATTTTACAACAAAGTTTAAAGACAAGGGTACAGGTATTGGTTTAAGTATGACTTATAATATAATCAAAAAAATGAGGGGAACAATTAGCGTTCAAAATATAGACAAGGGTGCATTATTCACCATAATATTACCCAAGCACAAATAAAGGACAGAAATGAACAATATTTTTTTAGATAAAAGTGACAATACGCCAAAAGTAATTATGGATAGAAAAGAGCATTTTATAGAGTTTGAAGGGAAATCATATACCCCGAAAATACATTTTCCTTTTATCGTCCTATTTACAAGATTCAGATGCTGATAAAATCAAAGAATTGGTTATAAATAGTCCTTCGATACCTGTGGCGAATGCAAAGTTAAGAGATAAATTAAAAATATTTGTACATGATAAGTACCCAACAATTAGAAAATATTCAAAAGAGTTTAAGAGATTTTCAAAAAAAAGTACAACAGAGTGATGACATTACTATTATCGGCTTAGAGTTTTTATAATTCTAAGATATTTTAGTTAGAATATCATCTTTTAAACCCCATAGAGGATAATCATTACTTATGTTAAAAAAAACCCTTATATTAATTAGCTCACTAGGACTCTTAATGGCAAACTCCCTGCCCCAACACCATACTAAAACACTTGAAAATGGATTACAAATCGTTGTTATTCCTATGCAAAATGAATCAAATGTCATTACCACTGATATTTTCTACAAAGTAGGAAGCCGTAATGAGGTCATGGGAAAGAGTGGTATTGCTCATATGTTAGAACATCTGAACTTTAAATCCACTAAAAACCTTGAAGCAGGTGAGTTTGACAAGATTGTCAAATCTAAAGGAGCAGTGAATAATGCATCAACTTCATTTGACTATACGCACTACTTCATAAAGTCTAGTTCAAAAAACTTAGAGACTTCGGTTGAACTTTTTGCAGAACTGATGGAGAATTTGAACCTCAAAGATGAAGAGTTTCAAGTTGAACGTGATGTCGTCGCCGAAGAGCGACGCGTTAGAACAGACAACCCTCCTGTTGGGTACTTGTATTTTAGACTTTTTAATACCCATTACGTTGCCCACCCTTACCACTGGACACCCATTGGATTTATGAATGACATTCAAACATGGACAATTGACGATATTAAAGCGTTTCATGACAAATATTATCAACCCAACAATGCTATTTTAGTGGTAACAGGCGACATTAATGAAACTGAAGTATTTAAAGTAGCTGAAGCCAAATTTGGAAAGATTAAAAACAAAGTGAAAATTCCAAAGCTTCATCTTAAAGAACCAAAACGCGATGGTAGCATAAGAAAGATTATCCATAAAGATAACAATACCATTGACACCATTGCCATAGCCTACCCTATTCCTAACTATGAACATAAAGACCAAGTGGTACTCTCTGCCATTTCAGAACTTTTATCTTCAGGGAAATCTTCACGTCTTTACAAAAAAATAATCGATGAAAAACAGATGGCAAACTCTGTTTATGGCTACAATATGGAGCTAAGCGATGAGGGGATATTTATGTTTATGGGCATGGCAAACCCAGGGGTAAAAATAGAAGATTTAGAAAAAGAAATTTTAGCTGAAATTGACAAAATCAAAAATGGCAATGTTACCAAAGAGGAACTTGAAAAAGTAAAAATCAACAGTAAAGCTGATTTTATCTACTCATTAGAAGATTCTGCCTCAGTTAATTCACTTTTTGGCTCATATTTAGTTAGAGGAAACCTAGAACCTTTACTTAACTATGAAGAGAATTTAGCTAAAATTACACCTGAGATGGTAACTAAAGTTGCCAATAAATATTTTGACCATGATTTTACCACCACAATAATCTTAAAAAAACATGATGATAAAAAAGAGACTAAAAAAAGTAAATAGGAAAAGTAGATGAGTAACTTAATTACGGGTGCAACAACAGCACTCATTACCCCTTTTAAAAATGGAACACTAGACGAAGCATGTTTTGCCAAACTAATTACCAGACAAATTAACAATGGCATCGATGCTGTTTGTCCCGTCGGAACAACAGGAGAATCTGCAACCCTCACCCATGATGAGCATAAAAGATGTATTGAAATTGCTGTTGAAGTATGTAAAAACACCAACACCAAAGTGCTAGCAGGTGCAGGTTCAAATGCAACGCATGAAGCCATAGAGATTGCCAAACACGCCCAAGAGTGTGGTGTTGATGCCATATTTTCAGTAAGCCCTTACTATAACAAACCTAGCCAAGAGGGTCTCTACCAACACTACAAAGCCATTGCACAATCAGTAGAACTCCCTTTTATGCTTTACAATGTTCCTGGAAGAACAGGCGTAGATATTACAGCTGACACCGTTTGTAGGCTCTTTGATAATGTAGAAAACATTTTTGGAATTAAAGAAGCGACAGGTTCTATTGAACGTACTGTTGAACTTTTAGCCAAACGTCCAGAGCTTTATGTTTTCTCTGGTGATGATGCCATTGATTACCCAATTTTAGCCAATGGGGGAAAAGGAATTACTTCCGTTACCTCAAACTTGTTACCAGACCTCAAATCTCAACTTGCACACTTGGCTTTAAAGGGTGACTTTACGGCTTCTAAAGCAATTAACGATAAACTCTATAACATAAACAAAATAATGTTCTGCGAAAGTAATCCTATTCCAATTAAAGCAGCGATGTATATTGCAGGTCTTATTGATACCTTGGAGTATAGATTACCTTTAGTTCCTCCATCAAAAGAGAATATGAAGAAAATCGAAGAAGTTATGAAAAATTACAACATAGTAGGAGCATAAATGTCAAGCAATAAAGGTAAAACAGTCGTCATTACAGGAGCGACCAAAGGAATTGGTAAAGCCATCGCAGAGAAATTTGCATCGGAGGGGGTAAATATTGCATTTACTTACAATTCAAATGAAGAGATTGCCAATGAAATAGCCCAAGATTTAATGTCAAAATATGATATTAAAGCCAAAGCTTACCCTTTAAATATTTTAGAGCTTGATGAGTTTAAGCCTCTCTTTTTAGCCATAGATGAAGATTTTGATAGAATTGATTTCTTTGTATCTAATGCGATGATTTACGGTCGTCCTGTGGTTGGTGGTTATGGTAAGTTTATGAAACTTAGACCTGCTAAAGGTTTACAAAACATCTACACGGCAACCGTTGGTGCATTTGTAAGAGGTTCACAAGAGGCTGCTGTGCGTATGCAAAAAGTAGGTGGTGGAGCAATTGTAACCCTTAGTTCCACAGGAAACCTCATCTACATTGACAACTATGCAGGTCACGGAACCAACAAAGCAGCCGTTGAAGCCATGAGCCGTTATGCTGCTGTTGAACTTGGAGAGATGAACATTCGTGTCAATGCCGTCTCTGGTGGACCTATTGATACTGATGCACTTAAAGCCTTTACCAACTATGAAGAGGTGAAAGCTGAAACCATTAAACGTTCAGCCGTAAACCGAATGGGAAGCCCTGAAGATTTAGCAGGGGCTGTTTACTTCTTGTGTACCGATGAAGCATCATGGGTCACAGGTCAAACTCTCGTGGTTGATGGTGGAACTACATTTCGTTAATTAACGGTGTATTAAAATGACACCCTACCCTTTTTAATTGTAAATTACAATTCGTAGGGTGCAATTTATTGCACCTTTATAAAATTCCAAACATTTTAAGGAATAATCTCCATGCAAAACAACAAAATCATAAACATTCCCAATATTTTAGCCTTTATTCGCCTGCTTTTAGCCCCTGTTATGTTTATGCTATTGGTTAATCAAGATGCCTCCATATTTGAAGGTATTCACCCCTCATGGCTTAACTATGCGGCAGCTTTTATCTTTGTGGTCGCAAGTGCCACAGACTTTTTTGACGGCTACATCGCTAGAACCTTTAATCAAATCACTACTATGGGTAAAATTTTAGACCCCTTAGCTGACAAAATGCTCACTTTAGCAGGATTTTTAGGGCTTATGATGTTGGGAACTGCTTCACCTTGGGCTGTTTTTCTCATTATTACACGTGAACTTTTTATTACAGGTCTTAGGGTTTCAGCTGTAGCTGAAAACATTGATATTGCCGCTTCCTGGATGGGAAAAGTTAAAACAGTCGTACAGATGATAGCCATTGGCTTTTTACTTATGGGTTGGATTGGAGGAGAGATTTTGCTGTGGATTGCAGTTGCTCTTACACTCTACTCTGGGTATGAGTATGTAAGAGACTTTTTTAAGAAAGTAAAGATTTAATACTTAGTCGTAAATACGGCTTAAGTATTCAGAATAAATCTCTTTTGCTACGGCTAAAGCTTCTATTGATTGCATATTTACACTATCTTCTTCTGTCATTGGCGTTGAGAATAATTCTTCACCAGCTCTCATAATTTTTTCAGTTTCTCTCATTACTTTTTTAGAACTTGGGTGATACTCTTTCTCTTCATCAAATGCACCTTCAACATAATCAATTCTTGTTAAAACAGCACTCTGTTCCTTTAAAATTATTTCAAGATTTTTAAGTTCAGTCGTTGATTCTAATAGATGTTTTTCTAACTCTTTCATTTTTTGTTGAGAATCTTCTTGTGCCATACAGAACTCAGTAGAAGCTTCCAATGTCTCTTGTGCCACACGTAAATTTTTTGATTTTTTTAATGCCACGCGTATTGCATAGACTATCCACGCCACAATCAGTGCTGAAAACCCTACGACTAATCCACCTACTACTAAGTTACCACCTGCAGGAACAACATCAGTAGCAACCCACGTTAGCATGGGATTAACGCTATTAGTAGCTTTTTCTACATTTAGCTCATTAATATTAATACCTAAGTTTTTTATGGCAAAATAACTCCAAGTCACAAGTGTCAATAAGGCAACGAATAATGCCAATAAGAAACCTGTAAATTTACCTGAAGTAAGATTTTTTACGGCAAACTTTTTCTCATTCATATCACCTAATGACAATTCAAAAGCCTCTGCCTCTTCTTTTGTCACATAGTCAAAACCTAGTTTCTCTAATAATGCTTCACTCTTTTTAAAAATTACATTTTTAAAATTACGTTTTGTCTCATCAAAAGCTTCAGCTGCTTTCAATACATTGGCTTTAGTCTCTTCTATGGTTAAGCTTGCTTTTTCAACTAACTCTTTAGAAGTTTCAATTAAAGCCTCTGCTTCTGAACGTTTATTATTTTTAGGTTCTTCAACGCTCTTCTCTACTTCAAGCTTCGGCTCTACTTCAAGTTCTTTATTATCAATTTTAACATTTTCTGTTTCAACAGTGTTCATTTTGTTTCCTCTTTTTTTAAACTAAATTATTTTAACATAAAAGTATTATTATTTATTTAAAAAGCTTGGTATAATTCAATCAATTATTTTTTACGAAACATCGGAGTTCTATGGGTACACTTATCGCCTTATTGGTTTTTTCATTTTTAATCTTTTTTCATGAGTTAGGACACTTCTTAGCCGCACGATTTTTTGGCGTACATGTTGAAGTATTTAGCATTGGTTTTGGAAAACGTATCGTCACCAAACAATTTGGGGCGACCCAATGGAGTTTTTCACTTATTCCTTTGGGTGGATATGTGCGAATGAAAGGTCAAGATGATGCTGACCCTTCTAAAAAATCGTATGATTATGACTCCTATAATGCAAAAACACCTTTTGAACGAATTATCATCTCTCTAGCTGGCCCTTTTGCAAACTTTTTATTGGCTTTTTTACTCTATTTTGCAGTTGCCAATATTGGTGTGCCTACGCCTTTGTCAAACATTGGACAACTCATTAAAAACTCTCCTGCTGTTCAAGCTGGAATGCAATTAGAAGATACTATCACCAACATCGATGGTAAAGAGATTAAATATTGGCACGAAATTGGAAAAGCACTCGGTCAGAGTGAACAAGCACATCAGATTACAGTTTTACGTCATAATCAATTTATTGACTTAAGTGTTAGCCCCAAAGTTTTAGAGACTAAAAATATATTTGGTGAAACTGAAAAACGTTATCTTTTGGGTATTAGTGCCAATCCCAATGCCTTAGAAAATGTCTCTTATGGTTTGAGCGATGGTCTTTACTTTGCCTATGAACAGACACAACAAGCTTCACTCTATATTTTAAAAAGTTTACAAAAGTTACTCTCTGGACTTATTCCTATGGAAAATTTAGGAGGCGTTATCGGCATGGTTGATAGCACTTCAAAAGTAACACATCTCGGATTGGTCGCACTTCTTATGTTTACAGCACTCATTTCTGTAAACTTAGGGGTTATTAATCTTTTACCCATACCTGCACTTGATGGTGGACACGTACTGTTTCATCTTTATGAGCTTATCACAAAAAAACCTGCTAGTGATGGGATTATGTTAAAACTTACCATTTTAGGTTGGGGAATTTTACTCTGTGTCATGCTTTTGGGCTTATATAATGATATTAATAGATTACTAGGATAAAATAAAATGAAAGAAACATACGACATGAAAGAAGCATTAAGAAAAAATTTAGATGAAGTTATTTGGAACATTGAACAAGCACGTATTTCCATTACAGAGCACCATATTGTAAAACTTGTAGCCGTAGGAAAATATTCCGATGAGCAAAGCATTCAAACACTCTATGAGCTTGGACAAAGAGCTTTTGGAGAGAATCAAGTACAGCAACTTAACACCCGTATGCAAAATCTTGAAGAATTTCCTTTAGAGTGGCACATGATGGGGCATTTACAATCCAATAAGATTAATAAATTAATTGAGTTACGTCCAAGCCTTTTTCAGTCACTAGACTCGTTAAAGTTAGCCGAAGCCTTAAATGAAAAGCTTATAGAAAAGAATCAAACGATGAACTGTTTACTCCAAATTAACAGTGCAAAAGAGGCAACAAAATCAGGAGTTTCAATAGAAGAAGCTTTTGATATTTATCAGCAAATTCAAGAGGCTTGTCCTGCACTTAAACTCAAAGGGGTGATGAGTATTGGGGCACATGTAGAAGAGCAAAAAGTGATTCAGCAAAGTTTTGAAGCAACACATAAAATTTATGAAGCCTTAGAAAAAAAAGGTGCAAGTATCTGTTCTATGGGAATGAGCAGTGACTATGAACTTGCCATAAAATGTGGGTCAAACCTTGTGCGTATTGGTTCTAAAATATTTAAATAAAAATTATCTCAAAAACAAAGGTTAAAAAGAATGAGACAACTGGTACATTACTATTATCATGAGGAAAGATTAGTAACGTGGATGAAAGAAAATAAGATTGTATCGCACAATAAATTACTCATAGAGGTAAATTTTCCAGATTCAGATAAAGATAAACTAAAAGAACTGCTTAGTAATTTATCTAAGCTACTTCCTGAAGCAACTATTGTCGGTATGCAAAGTTTTACTTCATTTGTTAATCACAAAGTAACGGACATTAATCCTCAACCTGTTATTTCTATGATGGAGTTTGAAAATTCTGACATCTCTGTAGAAGTCATAGACTTATCTAAACAACAAATAAAAAATCCAACTTTAGACTTTTTAAGACTTGAAAAACAGATACAATCCAATACTCAAGCCATAGAGATACTCTCTTCATATAGAGAAAAAGGAATGGAGAGACTTATCAATCAAATTGGTTCTAAATTTTCTCATTTAAAAGTTTTTGGAGGAGGGGCAACTTCCAAAGACCCTAAAAATCATGAACAATTTGTTTTTTATAATGGAAAAATTTATCACAAAGCTTTAATTCTTATTTTTATGCATGGTGACAATCTCAATGTTGAACTTTTTCAAGCGTTTGATTGGAAACCAATTTCAAAAAAGAAAATTGTAAGTAAAGTAGAAGGAAACACCCTTCTTACACTAAACAAACGACCTGCGTTAGAGATTTATAAAAAATATTTTCCCAATATCAAATCAGATTCTACCGTAGCCTTACAAATTCCACTCTACCTCCATAAAAATAATATCTCTTCAACAGTCAATATTTTAAAAATTAATTTTGAAAATCAATCTTTAGAGATGTCACAAACCCTAGAAGAGGGAGACATTGTACAACTCTCTATTGGGAATTATGACTCTATGATAAACCGTATTGATGAGATTAAACATTTTCTACAAAACACACCTGCACAAGGCTTATGGCTTTCAAGTTCTATCTCATATGAGTATGGATTTAGAATACCTATTGTGCATTATCTCTCAACCATTAAAGAGACTGACCAAATTTTTGGATATGGTAGTTCAGAAGAGTATTTTAATACACTTAATCAGCCCTATACTTATCATAGTCAATCATTTTTAATGGCAACAATTAGTGAATCTAACT
>JALSQB010000046.1 GCA_026985655.1 Campylobacteraceae bacterium
CCATTTAGTAGCTTATACTTTTTAAATTTAGTGGCCCCTTCGTCTAATGGTTAGGATCCATGGTTTTCATCCATGTTATAGGAGTTCGAATCTCCTAGGGGTCACCACTAAATTCCTTCATTTTTTTAAATTCTCTATTATTTTAACCTTAAAAAGGCTTTAGATATGAATTACTACTCCGAAATTTTAGCTTTTCACATTATTGCTGTTTTGTCATGGATGACCATGCTTTTTTATATGCCACGTCTTTTTGTCTATCATCAAGAGCATAAAGATAAAAAAGATTTTACCGATGTGGTGAAAATTCAAGAGCGTAAAATCTACAAAGTTATTGGTTTCCCTGCAATGTTAGCAAGCATTATCTCTGGTGGAGTGCTCATCTATTTAAATCCTACACTCTTAGAACAATCTTGGTTTTTAGCCAAACTCTTTATGTTAGTGCTTATGATACTCTTCTCTTTTTCAATGGAGTATTTTAGAAAAGTTTTAGAACGTGATGCCTGTACCAAAAGTGGGCAATTTTTTAGAGCTTACAATGAAGTGCCGACACTCTTTGCCATTTTAATTGTGGTATTTGTCATAACTAAGAGTATTCCTATCTATTTCTCCATAGGGATTACGCTCTTCTTTGGCTTTATTATCTATAAAATTTTGACGAAGAGGGTTTAAAACCTCTGGATGCTGGTCAATATAAACAGCCCCACCAGCTCCTCCTCCTAATGTTCCTACAATGGCTATGATTTTGAGCCAAGAGTAGGGGCGTTGTCCACTTACTTTACCCGTTTGCCCATTGATTGCATAATTGTAGGTTTTGTTTTTCCATTTAAATTGTGCTGTCCAAACAGGAAAAAGAACATTTTTGTAAGAGGTGTTGTTGTATTGCGTCTGCATAGAGGTGATTTGTTGTTGGTCACCCCCTATGTCGTAGTGTATATCTTGACGGATAATCGCGTCCATCTTTACTTTTGCCAACTCAAATCCATTGTCAAGCCCAACAGTATATTCTTCTGAATCAAAACCTGCAAGGTATTTTTTGTTAAAAGGGACTAACATTTCGGTATGCCAAGGGGCTAAGTTGTCTAAAATAGCATAAGCAATGGTTTCAGAAGCACCTATTGTAATGTCGTCAAAACTATTATCTACACGACCTGAAACAGCTGTCCATCTAATCCGTGCCTCTTCTACCTGTCGTTGCTCTTGTCGTCCATTGACCACAACTGTTTTTGTCACAGTGACATAATAGACATCGCCTCTTTGACCTTGATAGTGGGTTGTTGTGTTGGCATCATAAGTCCAATAGGGAAGATAGTAGCCTTTAAGTTTCTCATCACCTTGGGCAAACTTTTTAAGTTGTGAGGGGGCAAACCAGCGTGAGCCAATCCATTGTTTAAAAAGGGCTTGGGCTTTTTTATTGGAAATTTGAAATGGTAGTAGAGATTTTGGGGTAATCTCTTTGACAAAGTCCGTAATAGCAGGGCTATCACAATAGGGGCAATTGCCACTAAACGAGTAGGGGTTCATGCTAAAGGTGGCTGAACACTTGTTACATTTGACCTCTTTGTTAATCTCTTGGGTTTGATGTTGATTTAAAGCGTGAAGTGCCGAGGCTAAATCATACTCTTTAATCTGCTCCATTGAGTTCTCTATCGACTCTTGTGAGGAACAAAACTCACAAGATAAGCTTTTAGAAATGGGGCTAAAGCGTAGGGGTGCACCACATGCTTTACATGTGAAATTAATGGATTTAAATTTCAATTTTTTTGTCCATTATCGCTTTGGTAAAGGGGGAGGGGTGGCATTAAACTCTTTTTCTAAAATCGTATAAGCCTCAACCCAATCTTCTAAGCCCTCTGTCCAGATTAAGGTATGTTTAGTAACTTTGTTTTCTATGATGAGTTGTTGAATAGTACGCATATCAAAAGGTCCTTCTCGCTCATCACTTAAAGCAACATAGTACATGGTTGTGTCAAGTTTTGGCAAGGGTGGAGGGGTCTGTTTATCTGTTTTGTTTGCATTTAAACTATCAGCCATGGTTTGACCCATGGCAATCCCTGCTCCCATGCCTATCATCTCACCCATAGAACCACCTGTGTCAGAACCTAAGGCTTCCCCTGTTTGGTATTTGATATTGTCATCAAGATTACCCGTAATCTCACGACTTGAACGTTTGTCTAAAGCTTTTTCAACCTCTTCAGGTAGAGAGATGTTCTCCACCAATATTTTGGTAAGATGTAAGCCATACTCTCCAAAATAAGGGGCGATTTTTTCAGAGATATACTCTGAAAACTTTTCATAGTTTGATGCTAAATCCAAAACGGGAACATCACTCTCTCCCAAAGTTGTGGTAAATTTAGTAATAATAAGATTACTAAGTTGCTCATCTATCTCATCAACTGTAAAATGGCTATCTGTTCCCACAATTTCATTCATAAACTGTTTAGGGTCAGTGATTCGCATCTCGTAAGTACCAAAAGCACGTAATCGTACCATAGAAAACTCAGGGTCACGTACCATAATAGGATTTTTAGTTCCCCATTTTAAGTCAGTAAATCGTTTGGTATTGACAAAATAAACTTCAGCTTTAAAAGGAGAGTTAAAGGCATGATCCCAATGTTCAAGTGAGGTCATAATGGGTAAGTTTTTGGTCTCTAACTCATAGATGCCAGGCCCTAAAACATCAGCAATGACTCCCTCATTGACAAAGACAGCCATTTGTGACTCACGTACGGTGAGTTTTGCCCCATATTTAATCTCATTGTTCTGTCGTGGAAATTTATAGACCATGGTGTCGTGTGAATCATCTGTCCACTCAATCACATCTATAAATTGTCCTGTTAGCCAGTCAAATAGTCCCATACATTATCCTTTAATTATTTTTTATTTAAATCTTCAATGGTCTGGTCAGCTGAACTTTCCATTTTTGCTTTGGTAGAGAGTAGTGCATTTTTTAAGTCAGCTTCTGTTTTCTCAAGCTCAACCAAGGCTTTAACTCTGGCTTCTTTACCCTCTTGGGCAATTTGGAGTGAGTCATTAAGCGTAGCAATTAAGGTGTTGTTGGCAACTTTAATACTCTCAATGTCAAAGATACCTCGCTCCATTTGGGTTCTAACCTCTTTGTTTGCTTCTCTTAAGCCTTCAGCATTTTTCTCTAAAAGTTCATTGGTTAAGTCCGAAGCATCTTTAAGGGCTTTGGCTGATTCATGGCTTCTAAAGATGGTCACCGTTTGGGCGAGTTGGTTTCGCCAAAGGGGGACGGTATTGACCAAGGTAGAAGCAATTTTATTGATGAGTGATTTGTCATTCTCTTGAATGAGCCGTATGCTCGGAAGTGATTGCATGGTCACTTGACGTGAAAGGCGTAAATCATGAACACGACGCTCCAAGTCATCGCCAAAGGCACGCACCTCTTTAAGCTCTTGGATTGCCATCATCTCACCATCTTTGGCTTTTTCTTCATATTCTGGAAGAATTTTTTCAGCCAACTCTTTTTTCTTTATCTCTCCAGCTTCAATGTAAAGCTCTAGGGTTCTAAAATACTCCAAATTGGCTTCATAGAGTTTGTCCAAAGAGACCACATCTTTCATAAGGGTACTTTTGTGTACCTCTAAGTTATTGGCAATTTCATCTATTTGGTCACGTACCTCTTCATAGCCTTGTATAAACTTCACAAGAGGTTTTGTGCCTCCAAAAAGTTTAGCATACCAAGGTAGTTTTTTGTTAGGGTTCAACTCTTCAATGTCAAAGCCTTTAATGGCAGCGACCATTTCATTTAAAACAGCTCCAGCAGCCCCTGTGTCTTTGTTTTTAACACCATCAATCATTCGGTTAGAAATCTCATCTAACTCCTCTTGTGCCGATGCCCCAAAATAGATGATGGAAGTTCGGTCTTTAAAGTCGAGTTCGCTCAATGCTTTTTCTAATTTACTCTTTTCTTCCTCTTGGACAGCAGGGAGCGTTTCACTCTTTTCTTCAATTGTCGCTTCAATAATCTCTTTAGTTTTTGTTTCCATTTTTATGTTCCTCAATTTATTTAATTTTTAATTTGTTGATGTAAGACATCAATATTGACATCTAAGTCAAATTCGTTATTTTTTTGGAGTCGTGCCAACTCTTTGTCAAACCTAAGCTCCACATCATCAAGAAGTTGATGTAGTTTTGCTTTGGTCTCCTCTTTAATCTCTTTTTCATCAATCGCCATGTAAGAGTCGGTCACTTTTTCTAAACCATCAAGGTAAACCAGTAAAAACTTACGTGAAACACGAATGTCTTTTGGATCTTCTTGAATGGTTTGAATAATATGTTCAGCCTTTTTAACTGCCAATTTGAGTTTCTCTTTGAGTTCTAAATCTTTAAAATCACTATCAATATGGGTGTTAATACCTGAAAGTTTGGATTTTGCATCAGAAAGTGTTTTTAGAACCAGTT
>JALSQB010000047.1 GCA_026985655.1 Campylobacteraceae bacterium
TTGTTACCCATTTTATAGGCAGCACCTACGCCAATCTCTGCTGGTTGGTCAAGTTGGTCACCTGAAGTAACAGAATGTACACCAAAGTCACGCATGGCATTGGAAATGTTGCCTTTATAATTTGCTGCTATTTTTGATTTATAGAGTCCACCTAAAGTCAAATCTCCTAAATCATACGCCAAACCTGCACTCATACCCAAACCAACACTTGAATCTTTTTTATTTTGTGATGCACCTGCTGGTGTTTGATAGTTAATTTCTAAAGTAGAGTATTGAAGTACTGGTGCTACGGCTACGGTTAAATCTCCTGTGGTGTAGGCAACAGGAATAGAGAGTTTTGCAATGCCCAATTCTGTTTGCATTCCAAAGACACCTGAATTTTGTTTTGCTTTTTTATAGTCTGTACCCATACCTGCTGTACCTGCTAAAGAGATACCCCAAACGATGTTTTCATTGTTTCTATGTGCATACGCAAAGCCAGGAATAAACGAACGGTCTGCATCAGATTTACTTGTCGCAGTCATAGCACTTGTTAATTGTGGGTGAGCATCAGATTTAAAATTAACATCGGGTTGAAACATGGTAACATAACCTGTAAACTCTGAACCTTTAACATCTTTAATCATCGCAGGGTTAGCGTAAAGTGATTCAGCTCCATGAGAAACTGCCATACCCACGCCCCCCATACCAGTCGATTTTGCTCCATCTCCTATCATCAGGTCACCATTGGTTGCAAAAAGTGTTGCTGAAGCGATGGTTGAGAGTAAAATAATTTTTTTCATAATTTTTCCTTTGTAATATTTATATCTTTATTATAGGTTATAATTCTTAATAAAGCAAGAAAATATTAAAATTAATTATATTTTAATATTAATTATAATCTTAAAATATAATTAAAATAATTTAGATAGAATTTTACTTAAAAACATTAGGATAACTTATGATTATTATTCCTGCTCGTATAGGTTCAAGCCGTTTCCCCAACAAAGTTTTAGCAGATGTTGCTGGATTGCCTATGGTTATTCGTACGGCTAAAGCTGTTCAAAATATTGACAAGGTAGCCATAGCTACGGATTCACTAGAGGTGATAGCAATGGCTAAAAGCCATAACATAGAAGCTGTCATGACTTCTAGCAACCATAACTCAGGTACTGACCGAATTTTTGAAGCTTCTCAAAAGCTAAATCTTAGTGATGATGAGGTGATTATTAATGTCCAAGGAGATGAACCTTTTATTGAAGAGGAGGTAGTAAGAGCTATTTATGACTTAACAGTTCAAAATAGAGCCGATGAAACAGTGATGATGAACTCTTGCTATAAACTGATGCAAAGTCCTGAAGCAGATGACCCTAACATTGTAAAACTCATTACATCTAGCGACAATATGGCACTTTACTTTTCACGTGCTAAAATCCCCTTTCCTAGAGACCACCATTTTAACAACTACAAAGGGCATTTAGGGATTTATGGTTTTACCAAAAAGTCATTAGAACGCTTCTGTAAACTTAGCCCTGCCCCACTTGAAGAGATAGAGAAACTCGAACAACTTCGTGCTTTGTATCATGGATTTAAGATTGCCATGGTAGAAGTTGAGACAAAAAGTTTTGGGATTGATACCCTTGAAGATTTGGAAAATGCTTTAAAAATTCACGGTTAATGATTTATTAACTTTTGATTTTCTATTTATTTATGTTAATGTTATATACTATTTAATAATAGATAAGACTATGAAGGACTTTAATGTATAAAACTATTTTACTCTCTGGCTTAGTGTCAGCTTCTCTCTTAGCAGGAGAGATAAACTTTCAAAATGCACCCAAAGCACCCTTGCACAAACTTCCCAATGGTAAAAATAAAATCTTCTCTTTTCATGAGATATTAAAAGATGCCATGCATTCTGTGGTCAATATCTCAACCAAAACCATTGTAAACAACAATCAAAATAGACAAAGACTCTACAACGACCCATTTTTTCAAGAGTTTTTTGGGCAAGGAGCACAAACACAACAAGCACCAACCAAAAGAGACAATGCTTTAGGCTCTGGGGTAATTGTCTCTGAAGATGGCTACATTGTAACCAATAACCATGTCCTAACCGATGCCGATGAAATTACCGTTGTGATTAAAGGTTCAAGCAAAAAATACCAAGCCAAAGTCATTGGAAAAGACAAAGACAGTGATTTAGCCGTCATAAAAATAGACGCACAAGGGCTTACCCCTATTAAACTAAGTCACATTAATGATGTTAAATTAGGCGATGTTGTCTTTGCCATTGGGAACCCTTTTGGGGTAGGAGAAACCGTAACACAAGGAATTATTTCAGCCCTTAACAAAAGCCATGTGGGCATTAATAAATATGAAAACTTCATTCAAACCGATGCCTCCATTAATCCTGGAAACTCTGGAGGAGCATTAATTGACTCTCGTGGGGCATTAATTGGGATTAACGCTGCCATTCTCTCTCAATCAGGAGGTAACCATGGCATTGGATTTAGTATTCCCATTGACATGGTACGCAATGTCGTAAGTAAACTCATTAAAGATGGAAAAGTAAACCGTGGATTTATGGGGGTTAATATCTCTGAAATGACTGAAAAGTTAAAAAAACTTTACCACCATCAAGAAGGTGCGATTGTAACCAATATTCAGCTCAACTCTCCTGCTAACTTAGCACAACTTCAACGTGGTGATTTAATCTATGGCATCAATGGCAAAACAATAAAAACACCCTCTGACCTACAACGTATTGTTAGCTCTTTTTCTCCTAATGAAACCATTAAAATTTTCATAGAACGTGAACAGAAGAACTTAGTTAAAGAGTTACAACTTGCCAATCTTAATGGTAGCTCTAAAATAACAGGAAACTTAATCAAAATTGAAGGTTTACGGCTTAGCGAATTAACCCCTCAAATACGCCAAGAGTATCAAATTCACCCGAGTATTACAGGTGCTTATATTGAGGGAGTACTTGATAAAAGCCAAGCCGATAAAAATGGTTTTATGGCTGGAGATATTATTATTCAAATTGAAAATCAAACCATTAAAAATGTGGCTGATGCAACACATGCTTTTAAAGCATTAAAAGGCATGACCAAAAGAGTTTATGTCAATCGCGAAGGATTCATCTTATTATTGGTAACAAAATAGAACCTACGAATTATAAACGTTTAATCTTTAAAAATGACAATGTCGTAATTGCTCGTGGTTACGACTGATTTATGCTTAGGAACTGCCCCATTATGATTGACTTTAGAGAGTTCTTCTCTTAAGTCTTTAATCTCATTATTCATTAAATCCATCTGCTCTTTAAGCTTTAAAATAACATCTACTCCTGCTAAGTTTATGCCCATTTTACGTGTAAGTTGCAGTACAAATTTAATCTTATCAATATCACGTTGTGAGTAGAGTCGCATACGCCCTTGTGTTCGTGAGGGGCAAATTAGACCCTCTTTTTCATATTGACGTAAGGTTTGTGGGTGAATATCTAACATTGTAGAGACAACAGAAATAAGATAAACAGGTTCATCATAACTATGATGCATACGCTACTCCTCAGATGCAATTTCGCTTGATGGCAATTTCTCTTCTAGCATATTTTTTAAATCTTCATCTAAATCATCTACATTTGGTAAAATAATATTGGCAGTAAAATAGAGATTACCCATAAGTGTGGTTTTTCTATCTTTTACCCCTTTACCTTTAATTCTGAACTTCTGTCCATTTTTAGTACCTTTTGGCACTTTAAGCGTAATATCATCATAAAGTGATGTTGAAACAGTTATTTTTCCACCAAATAGTGCCTCTTTTAACGGAACATCCATTGTGGTATATAAATCATTCTCTTTTCGCTCAAAAGTAGGAGATGGGGCAACTTCAACTTTAATCAGTAAATCACCATTTTTTCCCATGCCAGAGTGACCTTTCCCTCGTACTCTTAAGGTCTCACCATTTTTAATTCCTGCTGGGATTTTAATGTCAAAACCATCACCACTAACAGAGACATGATGTTTTCCACCAAGTACAGAGACAGCAAAAGGAATGGTAATGGTCGTTTTTTGGTCAAGATCCATAGAACCTCCACCAAATCCACCTCCACCGAAACCTCCTGCTCCACCAAAGATATTTTTAAGAAGTTCATCTAAATCTACATTCGAACCTCCTTGGGTTTGAGCAAAGTCATGAAAATTTTGACCTCCAAATATCTGGTCGCCATACATATCGTATTCATCTTTTTTCTTTTTATCAGAGAGTACTTCATACGCAGCATTAATCTCTTTAAATTTATCAATGGCTGATTCATCTTTATTGACATCTGGGTGGTATTTACGGGCTAACTTTCTATAAGCTTTCTTAATCTCATCGGCACTGGCACTTTCACTTACTCCTAAAGTCTCATATAAACTTTTTGACATTCTTTTTACCTTGTTTTCATAATATTAAGAAAATTATATCAAAAACTCTTAGTCGATGTCAATCAAGGTTATGTTATTTTTCAGATTGATTTTCAATTAAGCTAAAAACAACAATAAAGAGTGGAATCGCCAAAAAAGTAAGATAGGGTATTAGAAGCAATAGCTCCTTTGAATTTAAATAAAAAAAGCCTAAAACCAGTAAACAATATGCCCCTAAACGATAAAAAGAAAAAGAGGCTTTAGCATCTTTACTTGTTTCCCAAATAGAACGTCTGGATTTTTTTAAATTGGCACGTTCCTCTTTGACCACATCGACTAAGGTGCGATGGCAATCGTCCCCTACATCTACCTTTTCTTCATCATACAAATCATAAGGGTCTTCAAGTTTATCTAAAGTATCGCGTCCATCATCAGTCACTGCCCCTGCTTTAAGTGCTTTACTTACCATCTTTTTATGGGAATTCATTGAAGCCAACATAATTAAAGCTGAAGAAAAAAAAGCAATTTGGGCATTAATCAACCATATCTGACCTTGCCATAAGTAGATAACAACTGCTAACAAAAAGTCTATAAGCAATAAATTTAAAAGTACTTTTTTCATTAATATTTATCATCTTCATCGTCATCTGAATCATCATATTGACGGTGTCTATAACGTGGGTCATCTGCCAATTCATCTAAAGATTTTTTCTGCTTTTCATAGGCTTTATAGACATTTAAAATAGCTGATGAAACACCAATAAATACCCCGACCCAAAGTAACCATGAAACCCCTGTAATATTTTTTAAAAATAATCCCAAAGCGACCCCAATTAACACAGCCACAACCATAGATATACCCAAGCTAAGTCCATCAGCAGCAGATACTATCTTTTTTAATTTTGGTTCATCTTCTCTCTCTTGCATTACAACTCCTTCAATAAGTTAAATATCATCTCTATCCCAACGCTCTGGGTCTAAAAAAGTATCATCGTGAATGTGTTTAAATGATGCTTTTATCATTTTAAATACACGGGAATTCTCTTTTTCTAAATTTTCTAACCACCGTTTTGTATCGGCTCTGGCATGAGGCATTTTTACCTCTTTGAGCATAGCAGGACAAGCTTCATCGCCAATGGGTTGAAGATTATTATCATCAGCAAAGGCACGAAGTTGTTTCTCTCTGGCTTCAATAAGTGGGCGAATTAGATGAAATCCTCGCTGGGTTTTATAAATCGGTGCCATCGCTCGCATCGTTCCATTGTAAAACATATTCATAAAAAAACTCTCTACCGTATCATCAAAATGGTGTCCAAGTGCCACTTTGTTAAAGCCGTGTTCCTCTGCAAATGTATATAATGCCCCTCTTCTCATACGCGAAAAGTAAGAACAAAAGGAGGAGTTTTCACGTATGGCATCATTGGATATTTCATAAATATTGGTCTCATAAACCGTATGTTTAATGTTATACGTTTTACAATGTTCAATCAAATCAGCATAATGTTCCCCAGGCATTCCGTAGTTAATGGTACATGCTTCAAATTCAAATTTAAAAGGTGCATGACGCTGAATATGTTTCATAATATGGATTAAGGCTAAAGAGTCTTTTCCCCCACTCAATCCTACCAAAACTTTGTCACCCTCACCTACAAGTTTAAACGTAGCATTTGTTTTTCCTGCAACGCGTAAAAGCTTTTTGGAGATGTTTAATTTATTTTCTAATGTTCTCGCCATATTTTTCCTCTATTGGTGCATTAAAATGCACCCTACTTTAATCTATTTTTTCAACCATATCTAAAATAAAATTGGCTGAAATCTTGGCTGAACTCACCATAAAGGCATCAAAATCCATCTCTGCTTCATCATTGGCTGTGTCTGAAATGGCTCTTAAAATAAAGAACGGAATATCTAAGGCATCACAAACAACAGCCACCGAAGCCCCTTCCATCTCTAATGCATCGGCTTGAAAATTTTTAGCAATAAACGCTTTACGCTCATTTGAAGCGACAAATTGGTCACCTGTGGCAATTGTTCCTTCTATCAAAGAGAGTTCATTCTTTTGAGCTACCTCTTTGGCAATTTGACGTAAATTTGCATCTGTCTCAACAAATTTAGCTCCCTCTGGCACAAAACCAAAGTCATGACCAAAAATTGAAATGTCCAAATCATGTTGGCACAATTTATCAGCAATAATTAAATCACCAATCTTAAGACTTGGATTGATAGCTCCTGCTACCCCTGAAAATAAAAGTTTATCACAAGCAAATTTTTCTAAAAGCGTTGAAGCCGTTAATGATGAAAAAACTTTTCCTATTTTGGAGTAAGCAATGACCAACTCTTTTCCTTTATAGGTCGATTCATAGTAACTATTATTTGCATATTCAACTTTTTTAACATTTTCTACTTGTTCTAACAAAGGGGCTATCTCTTCAGGCATTGCACCCATAATGGCAATTTTACTCATATAAATTTTCCTAATTAATTTTCTAAAATTATAGCTAAATGATTAAAAAAGTTATATACTATGTTAAAAATAAAATTTTTAACAAAAAAAGGGACATATCATTTTAAGAGTTCTCATTATTATTTTGCTCTTTGGCTCTAACTTAATTGAAGCAAAAACACTTGATATTAATTGGGCTGAAAAGTATCAAACTAAAAATTATATTAGCTACACCCTAGCTTATGACCTCAATGAAACCATCAATACTTTAAGTAATAGAAAATGGACAAAAGATAAAAAAAGTTTCAACACTTTTAAATATGCTAACAATGCTTATTGGGCGAAACTTCAAATCCATAATAGTAGTAATACAAAAAAACGTTATTATCTTAAAGCTGAGAACCAATTTACCTATAAAATTGATTATTACTTAGTCAAAAACAAACAAATAGTTCAACATATAGAAGATGGTGTTATTTCAAAAAATCATCATCGACAATTTAACACTAACCATATGCTATTTCCTTTAAGCCTAAACGCAAATGAAGAGGTGAGTGTTTACTTTAAAATTAGAAATTACAATAAAATCAACATCAACTTTACATTAGTGAGTAAAGATTATTTACTTGACTACTATCAAAGCTATAACCTATTAGAGGGAATTTTCTTTGGAGGCATGCTTCTTATGATGCTCTATAATTTTTTTCTCTATTTTCTTTTACATATGCGTGCTTACATCTATTATGTTGCTTATGTCTTTTGGATATCGGTCTATTTTTTAGCTGTTTTTGGTTTCTCTGAGCGTTATTTTGAATCCTATTGTTATCTATTTTACCTTTCATCGGGTGCTTTTTTTATCTTCTTAACACTTTTTGTACAATCAATACTTAACCTTAAAAAGAAACTTCCCAAAATTCATAAATATTTAAATCTCTTTATCTTCTCTTTTATCTTGATGACACTACTCAACATCTATGTCTTAGAGCATCAGCTTTTTGTCTATGCACAAATTTTATTTAATATTTTCTTTGCCTTAGTCTCATCTTTTGTGTTGATTATTATTGCTTCTACCTATTATTTAGCCTATTTAAAAAATGATGCCATTGCAAGTTTTTACGCCGTGGTATGGTCGATTATTGCTATTATTGGTTTACTTTTACCCCTACAATATTTAAATATTTTACAACTCGCAATCCCCTCTGACTATATTTTCCAATTTTTAATACTTTTAGAGAGCTTACTCTTCTCTTTTATTTTGGCTTATAAAATAAACCTTCTTGAAAATGAGAAAAAAGAGCAAGAACGTCTATTGGTTCAACAAAATAAGTTGGCTTCAATGGGAGAAGTAATCAGTATGATAGCCCATCAATGGCGACAACCTCTAAGTGAAATCAATGGCATTATTTTAAATATGGATATAGACTATCGAAAAAAACAGCTTGAAAAAGAGAAGTTTACAAAATATCTTGACAACATAGAAAATACAACGCAATATATGTCCCAAACCATTAATGATTTTATTGACTACTTTAAACATACTAAAGAGAAAGAAGAATTTACCCTCTTAGAACTCATAAAAGGAACGCTTAACATCATCTCTTCTAACCATAATAAAGCTATTAGCATACATTATGTAAAGCCCCTTGATGTGACATTATTGTCTTATCGGTCTGAACTTATTCAGGCACTTCTTATTGTACTTAACAATGCCATTGATGCTTGTTCTCAAACCCAAGAGAGTAAGCCATCAGAGATTAATATTCAAACAAAAATAAGTAAAAACCATATTATTATTAGCATTCAAGACAATGGTCATGGTATTGCCGATGAGATAAAAGAGAAAATCTATGACCCCTACTTCACCACTAAACATAAATCTCAAGGAACAGGCTTGGGTCTGTATATTTTAAAAATGATTATGGAAGAGAAAATACAAGGGAAAATAGAGATAAGTAGCTCCAATAGTGGCACTATTTGTAATCTTTTTATTCCAAAAAATGTGATACTATAAAACACATTTTAAGAAAAGTATAAGTTTCTTGTATAATATAGTAACATACTCTCTTCTCTTTGTTCTATATTAATTCTCAATGCTTAGCTAAAAAATAGATATAACTATAATACTTAAATTAAAAAAAGGACGTACAATGATAAAAAAAGGATTATTAATTACAATACTAATGCTTGCTATTAGTGCATGTGCAGGAACAATGCAAATCGCTGAAGAAGATTCAAGCACTTCTACTCAAACAACCAGTGTAGCTAAACCTAGCCATTAAAGTACAATTAATTAAGAAGTTCGCTTTCACTTTTGCCTTTTGGCATGAGAGTAAAATATATGAAGTAAAAGCTATGAAAGTTTAATGGAAAATAGGAAGTAAAAACCATCTCTTTCATTCCGTTAGTATAGAAAATAAACGTGTTTTAATTGTGTTTATTTCGTTTGATTAGCATCAAATTCTTTCAAACAAGGCAAAGATTTGTTACTGTCTAAAATTTTTCGTGCGACTTTATTTTGTTCTTCTGATGGAGGAACTTTAGCAACCACACACATATTATCTTTAGTGATTTTACTCACAACCAAATAAGAAGAATGCTTATCTAAATTATCAAAATTATCACTCGCTTCAAATCTGACTATCATGCCCTTTAGATTTTTAGGCTTTTCAAGTTCATGTCGCCATTCAATTTTGCTCCCTAAATAGGAGAACATAGGCGAAATAATCGACCAAAAATTTAAATTATACTCTTTACCCTCTCGCGTCAAAATAATACTCTGCCGAAGGTCACCCTCGATTACTTTAACCGTAATATCTTCAAAGGGTTCACACGATTGAATACTTCCTACGCCATCACTGTCTAAAGTACGACAATCTTTCTCCTCAATAGAAGTATAAGAACTTGTATTGCTAGTAATTTCATTTTTAGCATAAATAGAGAGTGAAATAAGAGATGATAAAATTATAAATGTGATTTTATTGTTCATACTTATCCTTTGAGTAATTATAGAACGATTTACATAAAATACAACTTTTATTTTTATATGGTAAAATCTAAGTTTTATTGTAAAAAATTGGGAGTTTATAATGCTTAGGGTTTTACTTTTTATTCTTGTTATTGTTATCTTAATAGCCATTGCGTTAAATTTTGATTTTTTTTCAAGCCCAACGCTAATTAAACCTTCTAGTAGCAATCCTGTTAAAAAAGTTCAAGTTATACATAAGGTGCAACACCCCACAATAGCTATTGAAGAGAAGCCCATTGATTCAGCTGAAAGTAACTTAAGTAAGGAGCTTCAATTACTTTTAAATCAAGCCCAACTACGCTATCGTCAAGGAAAATATGAGGAGGCTATTGTTATTTATGATACAGTCATCAAAAAATCAAAAGATTCCAAAGAGATAAAAATCCTAAAACTCTTTGCTAGAGCATGTTTAAACAGAGCAAACACCTACTACTCCTATCCCAAATATGATGTAGATTCAGCCATAGAAAGCTTTGAATTAATCATTGATAAATTCCAAAACAAATATAATAAAGAACTACTTTTAAAATATATGGAAGCCAGACTTAACAAAGCAAGCTTAATTTCAAAAGAAGAGATAATAGAGACCTATACAGCCCTTATTGAAAAATTTCAAAATGACAAAGAACATCGATTTGAGAAAGAAGTTGAAGAGTTACTTTATGCAAAAAGTTTTGCACTTATGGGCATTGATGATGAAGAAGCAATTGCTGTACTCGATAGCCTCATTGGTAAATATAAAGATGCCAATAAGAGTAATATACCCGATACTGTAAAATATTCTATATTAAATAACATTGAACTCTCTATTATTACAGCTAATGATACTGATAAATATGTCGATTTAGCCAATAAATATATGTCTGATTTGCCCGATACTAAACCTATAATCGATATGCTAAGTATCATAAAAAATTCTCAAGACTTAGACCAAAGTGAAGCCGTTGAAGCGTGGATAGAAGAACATAAAAATTATAATTTTCCTGATTGGGATTTTTCAGAACTCAGAAAATGGGTAAATAAAATGGAGGTTCCCCAAAGACAAGAGAGAGTTCGTAAATATTTAGATATATTTGAAAATAAAAAATATAACAATAGAAATGTACGAAGAGTGCCAATAAGAGAAGAACCAAAGGCTACAAAACAAGTAGATAAGCAAATAGATAATGTCAAAGAAGAAGCCCTAGCCCTACCTGTTGTTGAACCTGACCCCTATATAAATGATATTTTAGAAACACTACCAGAGATTACCTACCCCGATCCTTATGCTCAAGATTCACAAGCAGATGGGGTGACACAAATCTATAGGGGCGATTAACTTATCGATAGAAGTTAAAAGCAACTCTTCTATTTTGTCCATAGTGTGGGCTAACTCTTTTTTCTATACTTGCTAAATATGCCATCGCTTGTGGGTGTCCTGCTTTAGCTGCTAATTTAAACCAATATCTTGCCAATTGATTTTGTTGTCTAACCCCTCTACCCTCTGAGAAATTAAGCCCCATTTGAAACTTTGCTTCTACAATGTTATTTCTAGCTGCTTTATGAAAATAGTTAAATGCTAATTTTTTATTTTGCTGAACATTTTCCCCTTTAAGATACATCATCGCTAAATCATATTGCGCACGAGCATTTCCTCTGTCAGCTGCTTCTTTTGCAAATCTAAATTTTTGAGAATCTCTAGTCGTAGCCACAACGCTATTTACATCGACTGATTTAGCAAAATTATTTTGGGCTGCTCGGTTAAACCAAGTTAAAGCTAATGCCTCATTTTTTTGAACACCATCGCCAGTAGCATACATAAGTCCTAAATCATATTGTGCTTGTGCATTGCCTCTTTGGGCTGCTCTTTTTGCATAAAAATATTTTTGTGAGTGTTGCTGTTGTATTTGAACAGTCGTATTTCCCATACTTGTAAATGGATTTGCTGTAAGATTCATAGTTGTCATAAGTGTTAATAGTAAAATAGTATTTTTCATTTTATGTTCCTTAATGTTTTGTTAAAATTATTATATAATTAATTATGTTATTATTTACTTAATTAATTAAAAAATAATAAAAAAAAATATTAATATTATTTTTTAATATTTTAAAAATAAGACAAACTTATTATAATAAGGAAAAAAGAGTTCATAATGAAACAAAATTTATTTGAAATGGGTGCAGATTTTAATGATGAATGGACATCAGACAATAAAGAGAAATCTAAGCCAGAGAAGAAAAAAGAGTTAAAAGAACCAAAAGAGCATAAGCTTTATTTTGCTAAAGAGAAACGGCGTGCTAAAACGGTTACCATTGTAAAACCATTTTATTTAGAGAAAAAACGCTTACAAACTTTATTAAAAACACTTAAAAAAAATCTTGGTACAGGTGGAACACTTAAAGAAGATAGTTTAGAATTTCAAGGAGAGGTGAAAGAGCAGTTGCAAGTCCAATTAAAAAAATTGGACTATGCATTTAAATGAAATGCCTTACAAAAGAGATAGCTAACTATCCAACCATTGCTTCTAATTCATCTTTAGAAACTTTGTTAAAGTTCAAATACTTATAAATCTCATCTGTCATTTCAGGTTTGATTTTATTAGCAACTACTTCAAGGTACTCCTCTGCTGTTGGTAGTTTACCTTTTAGGGCAACCACAGCTGCTAATTCGGCACTTCCTAAATAGACTTGTGAACCTTTACCTAGTCTGTTGTCAAAGTTTCTTGTTGAAGTACTAAATACCCATGCATTTTGTGCAACAGATGCTTGGTTACCCATACAGAGTGAACAACCTGGAATCTCTGTTCTTGCTCCTGCCATACCAAATACAGAGTAGTAGCCCTCTTCTTGAAGTGTCTTCTCATCCATTTTGGTTGGAGGACAAATCCATAACTTGTTCGCCACAGCACCTTCGCCTCTTAAAATCTCTGCGTGAGCTCTAAAGAGACCAATGTTTGTCATACAAGAACCTACAAATACTTCATCAATTTCAGTTCTCATACCTGCTTCGTGAATTTCACTTAATGTTTTAACATCATCTGGGTCATTTGGACATGCTAAGATTGGTTCTGTGATTTTATTCATATCAATCTCAATTACTGCTGCATACTCTGCATCTTTATCAGCTTCTAATAACTCTGGATTTGCTATCCATGCTTTCATTTTATCGGCACGTCTTTGAAGTGTTGCAGAATCTTCATAACCTTGTGCAATTAACTCTTCAATAAGCACAATATTTGATTCTAAGTACTCGATGATTGGCTCTTTGTCAAGTTTAACAGTACACGCAGCAGCTGAACGCTCGGCACTTGCATCACTTAGCTCAAATGCTTGTTCACACTTAAGTTGTTCTAAACCTTCAATCTCTAAAACACGTCCAGAGAAGATGTTTTTCTTTCCTGCTTTAGCCACCGTCAATAGACCATCTTTAATTGCTTGATGAGGAATGGCATTAACCATATCTCTAAGCGTAATTCCTGGTTGCATCTCTCCACTAAATCGTACCAAAACAGACTCTGGCATAGTAAGTGGCATCATACCTGTAACCCCTGCAAACGCAACAAGTCCAGAACCAGCAGGGAAAGAGATACCTATTGGGAATCTTGTGTGGCTATCTCCACCTGTTCCTACGGTATCTGGAAGACACATTCTGTTTAACCAAGAGTGGATAACCCCATCACCTGGTCTAAGAATAAACCCTTTTCTCTCCGTCCAAAACTTTGGAAGAGTATGCTGAAGCTCAATATCGGCAGGTTTTGGATACGCTGCTGTATGACAGAATGATTGAAGCACAAAATCTGCTCCAAAGTTAAGGGCAGCTAACTCTTTTACTTCATCTCTTGTCATCGCTCCTGTTGTATCTTGCGAACCAACCGTAGCACAAACTGGCTCACAATAGACACCTGCTTTAACGCCATCAAGACCACACGCTTTACCCACCATTTTTTGAGCTAGGGTAAATCCTTTACCATCATCTTCTGGTTGAGCAGGTGCCATAAATGTATCACTTGCACCAAGACCTAATGCTTCTCTAGCTTTGGCTGTAAGCCCTTTACCAATAATAAGTGGGATTCTACCCCCTGCTCTCATCTCATCTGGAAGTGTATTTGGCTCTATGGTAAATTCACTAACTACCTCACCATCTCTCTCTATAACCCCATCGTAAGGTTTAACGGTAATCACATCTCCCGTTTCAAGTTTACCTACTGGTGCTTGAATAGGAATACATCCACTATCTTCTGCTGTATTAAAGAAGATTGGTGCAATAATATCGCCAATAACAATCCCCCCTGTTCTTTTTCCTGGAATGGCTGGAATGTCATGCCCCATATGCCACTGAACAGAGTTAATCCCCGATTTTCTTGAACTACCTGTTCCTACAACATCACCCACATACGCTAATGGAAGACCATTTTTCTCTTTTAACTCTTTCATTGTATCAAGAGGATTATCCATTCTGTTTACTAAAAATGAGTTTGCGTGAAGTGGCACATCGGCACGTGTAAATGCTTCTGAAGCAGGAGATAAATCATCAGTATTGGTTTCACCTGGTACTTTATAAACCGTTACGTTTATCTCTTTTGGCATCTCTGGTTTGTTGTAGAACCACTCTGCCTCTGCCCAAGATGTTACAACTTCTTTGGCTAAAGGATTACCTTCGTCCATAAGTGTTTTAACATCATTGAATGAATCATAAACCAAAAGTGTATTTTTAAGTTGCTCTGCTGACGCTTTGGCTACGGTTTCATCTTCTGATTTAAGGGCTTGAACCAATGGTTGAACATTAAATCCACCAAGCATTGTTCCTAAAATTTTAACAGCTTCAACGGCATCTATTTTTTCACAACTTGCATCGCCTTGTACAATATCATTTAAAAAAGCTGCTTTAACATACGCTGCATCATCAACACCAGCAGGTACATGTTGTGTAAAGAGTTCCATGGCATAATCAGCATCTTCGATGGGAGACGCTTTTAATAACTCTACTAAATCAGCTACTTGATTGGCTGTTAGCACTAAAGGTGGCACACCAAGTTTAGCACGTTCCTCGGTATGTTGTTTGTAATCGGTTAGTAATGACATTACAGTCTCCTATTGGGTAAAATAATTTTAATATATTCTATACTAATAGTCGTTATAATGATACTTTAAGTACCATTTTTAGAAATGGCTTACTTTTTTTGTGTAGTTGAGTTACAAGCCGATTGGCTATCCTAATCGCTCTTTTAACAACTCATTTACTTTTTGAGGGTTTGCCGAGCCTTTACTTGCTTTCATCGTTTGTCCTACAAAGAAGCCAAAGAGTTTCTCTTTACCCCCTTTATACTCTCCTACCTTTTCAGGGTTTGCTTCTAAAATAGTATCTATAATCTCTAAAATCGCCCCATCATCACTCACTTGTGCTAAGCCCATAGAGTCAATAAGTTCGCTAATATCTGCCTCTTTTTCCATTAAGACATCTAAAATATCTTTAGCTCCTTTTCCACTAATCGTGCCATCATCAATCTTTGAAACCAACTCGCCTAGCTTAGAAGCTGACACAGGTGAAGTACTTAAGGTAAACTCTGTCTTTTTAAGACGACCTAAAAGCTCCGTGGTTAGCCAATTAACAGCATTTTTCGCTGACGCTCCTGCTTTTAAAATATCTTCAAAAAAATACGCCAACTCTTTTTCAGAACAGATAACCAAAGCATCATACTTTTTGATTTTAAGCTCTTCAACATAGCGTTTTACTTTAGCATCAGGGAGTTCAGGCATCTCTTTAGCTTCGGCTATCATCGCTTCAGTTACCACCAATGGGGGTAAATCTGGCTCTGGAAAATAACGATAATCAGCAGCCTCCTCTTTCCCTCTCATCGACTGAGTCACCCCTTTTTCAGTGTCCCAAAGACGTGTCTCTTGGTAAACCTCTTGCTCATATATTCCATCTTCATACGCTTCAGTTTGACGCTGTACCTCATAGGCAATGGCATCTTCTATGAAACGAAAAGAGTTCATGTTCTTAATCTCAACACGTGTTCCAAAGGCTTCTTGACCTTTAGGACGCACCGAAACATTGACATCACATCTAAATGACCCCTCTTGCATGTTCGCATCACTAATGTCTAAATAACGCACGGTTGAGTGTAGCTTTTTCAAAAAACTTATCGCTTCAGAAGCATTTCTTAAATCTGGGTTTGAAACAATTTCAAGCAAGGGTGTCCCTGCACGGTTCAAATCGACTTTGGAGTGGCTTCCTTCGTGTATGTTTTTCCCTGCATCTGCTTCAAGGTGAGCTTGGGTCATACCAATGCGTTTTTGCGTTCCATCTTCAAGGTCAATAAACACTTCACCCTTTTGCACAATGGCATTGGTCAATTGGGTAATCTGATACGCCGATGGACTATCTGGGTAAAAGTAAGATTTACGGTCAAAGTTAGAACTATGAACAACATTGGCATTAATGGCATAGCCTAAACGCATCGCTTTAATGGCTGCTTCTTTGTTCACCACAGGCAATGCCCCAGGTAGTGCCAAACAAGTAGGACAAGTGTTGGTGTTTTGATGCTCCCCAAAACTGGTTGGGCAAGAGCAAAATAATTTTGTTTTCGTGTTAAGTTGAACGTGGACTTCAAGACCAATGACTGTTTCAAACATTAGGGGTTTACCTTTTATATCTCTTTAAAAATTTTTGTGTATTATA
>JALSQB010000048.1 GCA_026985655.1 Campylobacteraceae bacterium
AGCCACTAGCTAAACAACACTTACACATATTTTTGCTAAAATAATCGTAATTTTAATACTAGGTTATAATGATAATGTTAAAAATGATATTTGGTTCTAAAAATGACAGAATTGTAAAAGGTTATTTAAAACGAGCTACACAAATTAATAAATTAGAAGATACTTATAAAAAACTTTCAGATGGTGAACTCAAAAATGCCTTTAATGAACTAATAGATTCAGTACACGCAGGAGCTAAAAGCCTTGATGATGTACTGAATGACTCCTTTGCGATTACCCGAGAAGCGAGTAGCCGTGTTTTAGGTATGCGTCATCATGATGTGCAACTTGTTGGGGGTATGGTACTCCATGAAAACTCTATCGCTGAGATGAAGACAGGTGAGGGAAAAACCTTAGTCGCTACTTTAGCCGTGGTACTCAATGCCATGCTTGGCAAAGGCGTTCACTTGGTCACGGTCAATGATTATCTTGCCAAAAGAGATTCACAAGAGATGGGAAAACTCTACAACTTTTTAGGTTATAGCGTTGGGTGTCTTACCGATGAAATTAATGATGAAGTGACTAAAAAAGCCCAATACGATTGTGACATTACCTATGGAACAAATAATGAGTATGGCTTTGACTACTTACGTGACAACATGAAAACACGTGCAGAAGAGAAAGTCCAACGTGACCACTATTTTGCCATTATTGATGAGGTTGATTCAATTTTAATTGATGAGGCACGTACACCACTTATTATCTCTGGCCCTGTTCAGCGTGATACTGTTTACTATGCTCAAGCCAATGAGATTGCATTACAGATGACAAAAGGAGTCAAACCAGAACTTAAAGCAGGTGAAAAAGAGCCTGTTTATGATTTTGATTTTTATGTTGATGAGAAGAACAAACAGGTCATTATGACAGAAAAAGGACTTCAAAAAGCCCAAGACCTTTTTAAAGTGGAGAACCTCTACTCCCTTGAAAATGCCTCACTTTCTCACCACCTTGACCAAGCAATGAAAGCCCAATATATTTTTGTAAAAGATGTAGATTATGTAAATCGTAATGGGGAAATTGTCATTGTCGATGAGTTTACAGGACGCTTAAGTGAAGGTCGCCGTTTTTCTGAAGGATTACATCAAGCCATTGAGGCCAAAGAGGGTGTTGAGGTACAAGATGAATCTCAAACACTAGCAGAGATTACTTACCAAAACTACTTTAGAGGCTATGAAAAACTGGCAGGTATGACAGGTACTGCCCAAACAGAAGCGACAGAGTTTGCAGAGATTTATAACTTAGATGTTATCTCTATTCCTACTAATCTACCCATTGCTCGAAAAGATTTTAACGACCTTATCTATAACACCGAAAAAGAAAAACTTGATGCTGTCGCACGAAAAGTCAAAGAGCTTCATGAAAAAGGTCAGCCAGTACTGATTGGTACTGCTTCCATTGAAAAATCTGAACTGGTTCACCAACGCCTTAAAGATGCTAAAATCCCTCACAATACCTTAAACGCTAAAAACCATGAAAATGAAGCCAAAATCATTGAAGGTGCTGGAAATAAAGGCTCTGTAACCGTTGCTACCAACATGGCAGGACGTGGGGTTGATATTAAGATTGATGATGAAGTCAAAGAGCTTGGTGGACTCTACATTTTAGGAACAGAACGACATGAAAGCAGACGAATTGACAACCAACTACGTGGGCGAAGTGGACGACAAGGTGACCCAGGTGCTTCTCAATTTTACCTCTCACTCGATGATAATCTCTTAAGAATTTTTGGGGGAGAAAAAATCCGTACCATTATGAACAAACTAGGGGTTGAAGAGGGAGAGTTTATTGACTCTAAAATCGTAACACGTTCAGTAGAAAAAGCACAAACAAAAGTGGAAAACATGCACTATGAGTCACGTAAACATATTTTAGAGTACGATGACATTGCCAGTGAACAACGTAAAGCCATCTATAAATTTAGAAATAACCTTTTAGATGAAGAGTACGATATAGACAGTAAAATTAGAGAAAACCGTTTAGAGTATGTTGAACATATCCTTACAGAATGTGACATTTATAATGGAGCAACAGAAGAGGACTTTAACCTTGAAAAGCTTAGCAATATATTTAAAGAAGATTTAAATATTGAAGTCTCCACCGAAACACTAGAAAATAAAGATTACGATGAGCTACACGAACTCATTTTAAAAATCTTAACAGATACTTATGAAGCGAAAATGGCACCTTTAACCCCAGAGCAACGTTCAGAAGTACAACGTATTCTTTACCTCCAAGTGCTTGACCCACAATGGCGAGACCACCTCTACGAAATGGATGTTATGAAAACAGGTATTGGGCTTAGAGGGTACAATCAAAAAGACCCATTAACAGAGTACAAAAAAGATTCGTATAACCTATTTATGGCATTGGTTGAACGAATTAAATATGAAGCGATTAAAGTACTACAAGTGGTACAATTTAACTTTGAAGACCCAGCACAAGAAGAGGCACAAGTAGAAGCTATGCGAGAGGAGCTTGAAGCGAACCTAGCTGAAGCACAAATAGAAGAAGAACCTAGTCAAGCACCAACAAGCATAGAAAAAAAGCCAAAAAGAAATGACCCTTGTCCTTGTGGTTCAGGAAAAAAATATAAAGAGTGTTGTGGAGCAAGTGGACCTAAAAAAGGGCTATTAGCCTAATGGCAAGCACAAAGAACAATACCTTTGTCAATAAGATAATTAAACACTATCTAAAATATGATAAAGAGAATCCTTTTATCTTCATCTCTTCGTTTTTAGCCTTTATTGGCATAGCAGCAGGGGTGATGGTACTTATGTTAGCTATGGGGATTATGAATGGCACAAAAAAAGAGTTTAAAAAACGGCTTTTTGTAATGAACTACCCTTTAACACTCGTTCCCATTGCTTACCAAAATGCCAATGATGACATTATCTCTAAACTCTCTTCTAAATTTCCAGAACTAAAATTTTCACCTTATTACACAACTCAAGTCATTTCAAAGTCTGGTTCAAATGTAAATGGTTCTATTTTATATGGTGTCAAATTTGAAAAAGAGCGACAAATTAATGAGGTTTTTGAAAAAGCAGTTGAAAAATCTTCACATATTAAAAGTAAATTTAAAATAGTTACAGGAGAAACTTTAGCCATTGAAATGGGGGTAAAAAAAGAAGATAAACTCACCCTTTACTTTTCAGAACAACAAGCCATAGGTTTTGGTTCAATGCCTTTACAGAAACGTTTCGCCATTGACAGCACTTTTAATTCTGGTCTGCATACCTATGACAAAGCCATTATCTACACCACACTTGGAGCATTTCAAAAAATTTTAAAACGCTCAAAAGGCATTTATGATGGTATTCATATCTATTCCAATGATGCTATGAATGACTTAAAACGTATTAATACCTATCTTAAAAATATTGGCTTAGACAAAGGGGTAAGAGTTCAAGGTTGGTGGGAGCAAAATGTCTCCTTTTTTGCAGCGATGGACGTAGAGAAAAGAGCGTTATTTTTAGTTTTACTTCTCATTATTTTAGTCGCAGCACTCAACATTATCTCATCGCTTCTTATGACGGTCATGAGCCGTCGTGCAGAGATTGCCCTAATGAAGACATTGGGTGCAACAGGAGCAGAGATAAGAAGTATCTTCTTTAGACTCGGTGCAATTATTGGGCTAGGAGGAATTATAGCAGGAACGCTACTTGGGCTTTTGGGAAAATGGATTTTAACAACTTTTGACATTGTGCATCTTTCAGCTGAAGTGTATGGTTTTTCTAAACTACCCGTTGATTTAACATTAAGTGATTTTATATTTATTATTATTGGGGCAATTGTTATTGTTATTGCTTCCTCTCTCTACCCTGCCAAGAAAGCTTCAGATACTGACCCACTTAATGTACTTAGAAATGAGTAAAAATCTTTTTTAGATTTTTACTTAACTAGCCTAACCATTTATCTGCAATTTTTCTTAAACCAGCCACATTATCTGAGGCAAAAATCTTTAAACTCGCCTCTTTTTCTTTTTCAACTAAAGCATATCTTGCCTCTAAATATTCAACTATTGCTTCACCTGAATGAATTAAAAGAGGTGTATTGTTAAAATAACGTTTTATCTCATCACCAATAAGAGGGAAATGGGTACAGCCCAAAATAATTGCTTTAGGTACTTCTATGTTTGAAAAATAATGTTCCATTGTCGCTTCTAAAAGTTCCCCTTTAAAGATGCCCTCTTCTACCAAAGGTACAAAAAGCCCTGTTTGAAGTGAAGTAGTGTTATGGTGTCCCAACTTGTCAAGGGCTAAGGCATAACGGCCAGAGTTAATTGTCGCACGTGTTGCCATAATCA
>JALSQB010000049.1 GCA_026985655.1 Campylobacteraceae bacterium
CAAAATATCCCTCATTTGCCATCCATTTATAAATTTCAGAGGCAATAGGTCCTGAAGTTGAACCACCATGTCCCCCATGTTCGACCAATACAGTCACCACATATTTAGGATTTTTAAAAGGAGCATAAGTTGTAAGCCACGCGTGCGAACGGCTATAGTAATCTAATTGCGACTCTTTCATCCGTTTCTTTTCTCCTTGAGGAATCGAAACAACTTGAGAAGTCCCAGTTTTTCCTGCAACCACAATGGGTAAGTGAGACATAGTACGCCTAGCCGTTCCTCTTGGATGATTACAAACATCATACATTCCTAAACGTATGGTATTTAAGTCCCGTTGATTTACTTGAAACTCTTCAAACTTTTTTTGAACTTTTTTCCCAGCAACCACTTCTACAAAACGAGGGGTAGGTAAATGTCCTGTGGCTAAAAAGGCCGTATAGCGTGCTACTTGTAAAGGTGTTACCGAATTATAGCCTTGTCCAATCGCAGAGATAACAGTTTCCCCCATATACCAAGGCTGATTATAACGTTTTCTTTTCCAAAACTTATCAGGAATAATTCCCCTTCTTTCACGTGGTAAATCAACACCTGTTTTGACCCCTAAGCCCATCTTTCGTAGAGATTTTGCCATAGCATTAATACCAGTATTTAATGCTTTATTATAAAAGAAAACATCACAACTTTCTCGAATGGCTTTACGTAAACCTACTGTACCGTGACCATAATGTGACCAACATCTAAATTTATGTTTACTTTTACCTAACGTGATGTAACCTTTACAAAATTCTGTCTGTTGAACGGCTGTCCCTGCTTTTGAATAAGCCAGTGCCATTCCCATTTTAATGCTTGAACCAGGAGGGTAAGTACCCCCTATAATTTTATTGGTAAAAGGGTGGTCTAAGTCTGTAATTAATGCTTTCCACTTTTTAGAAGAGATGCCTCCCACAAACAAATTAGGGTCATAAGAGGGGTAAGAAACAGCTGCTAATATATCACCATTTACTCCCATAACAACAGCTACCCCTGCTTGTCCTACAAAGAGTTCATTAATTCTTTTTTGTAAGCCTAAATCAATATTTAAAATTAGATTTTGGTCATCTTTAGGTTCAACTTTTTCAAGCTCAGCCACCTCCTTGTTTCGAGCCGTTACTTTAACCAAGCGATACCCTAACTCCCCTTGTAAAACTTTATTGTATTGTCGTTCAAGTCCTGTTTTACCAATGACCCCGACCTCTTTAACCACAGCGTCTTTTTCATTCTCTTTTCTATTTGAACGCCCTACATAACCCACAATGTGCGTAGCTAATGAACCTGATGGATACTGCCGTTTGGTTTCAGATTCAATTTTTAAAGATTCATTAATACTCAATTTAGGATAAGAACCAAGCATATCGTCATAGCCAATAAAATCAACAATAGGAATATATCTATGGTTATAGGCTGAATCTTTACCAAGATACTTTTTAACAAGTTTTGTAGCATTTAAATCTGGAAACTCATGGGTAATCGTATTAATCAGCTTAAGCAATTTTTCATTTGCCACACGTCTTTTTAATGTTCTATCGTATTTTGTTAAATGAGGGGCAACTTTAATCGAAAATCCAATGTCATTAACTGCCAATAATTTTCCATTTCTATCTAAAATTTCACCCCTTACAGGTTTAATAAAATATTTACGCTCTATGTTCATCTTGGCAAGTTTTTCATAATAATAATTTGATTTAATCGATATTTGATAAATACGCGAAATTAACAGAAGCCAAAAAAATACAAAAAGAATAAAAATAATCAAAAATCTCATAACAATATTCCTAAAAATATGTCAATAACAATATAGTAAACCAATATTATATCGGCTAATATGGTATTAGACCCGACAATAAAATCATAAATAAATATTAAAATATAATATACAAAATCAATCATTGAGATTAAAGCAAAAAGTAAACATACCTTACAGCGAACCAAACGTGTTAAAGGAGTATAGACAAACATATAGATAAAAAAAATACTAAGTAGTGAATGAAATAGTGGTAAACTCAAATTTAAATCTAAATTTAATAAATAGAAAAATGTTGCAACGATATAAATTTTCTCTTTTCTCTTCATATTAACAATCATAAAATATCCAGCAAGACCAATTAAAGGGGGTAGCATTGTATGCATAGAGACCAATAGAGGATAGATAGTTGCAAATACAAAAAGAGCTATTTTTTTAATTAAACTCAATCCATCTTCATCTTTAAACTTAACTTGAAACATCTCTCTCCCTACTTCTCAAGCTTATAAACCAATGAGATTTCATTACAAACAGGAAAATGAATACACTTAATACAATCTGCCCATATTTTATGTTCAGGTATGCTCTCTTTAGTTATTTCAACAAAATTCATTTTTTTAAAAAAATCAGGTAAATAGGTAAGTACTAAAACTTCTTCACAGACATTTAAGGCTTTTGCTTCCTTTAATGCAAACAAAACTATCTTTTTACCTATGTTTTTACCTCGATGTCCATCAGCAACAATTAAAGAACGAATCTCGGCTAATCTCACAGAGTGAATATGTAATGCGCCATATCCTAAAAGCACTCCATTCTCTTTGGCTAAAACATAAGATCGAATATTGGTCGCCACTTCATCTTCGTTACGCTCCAAAATGATGCCATCTTTTACTTCTTGTTCTACCAACTCTTGCATTGCAGGTATATCACGGAGTGTGGCTTTAACTAATTCGACCATTCATCAATTCCAAATATATGCTCAAAGATTTTTTGATGAATTTGCTCATAGCCAACGCGTTTTGAGTTTGAAATGGTAATACACCCTGGAAAGGCTTTTTTTAAGGCACGTTTCTCTTTCATATTGAGTTTGTCTATTTTGGTAAACACATTTAAATAGAGTTGGTCTCCACGAATAAACTTTTTAACATACTCATCTACCCCTTTATCTATCTCGGCATTAGGGTGTCTTGCATCTCGTAGATGAATAAAAACACGAATAGAGACTCTATGCTTAATAAATTCAACCAAGTTTTTTTGCCAAACCCCTTTTAAATCTTTTGAAACTTTGGCATAACCAAAACCAGGTAAATCTACAAAACGAATGTTCCAATCTCGTTCATCATAGATGTAGCGTATATCAAAAAAGTTAATTAGTTGCGTTTTTCCTGGTGTTGCTGAAGATTTTGCCAAATTTTTACGTGAGGTTAGTCCATTAATACTTGAACTTTTACCTACATTAGAGCGTCCTAAAAAGACAACTTCACTAACGGTATCATCTACAGAATCACCCAATGCTTGTGCTGATTTCATAAATGAAGCATCTACGAGTCTTGGTGTTGCCATTATTTTCTATCCTCTATTTCAAATCTAAAATGTACGGGTTGTGTTGAATTACCTTTAATATCTGCCAAACCTGTCTTTAAATCTAAAGAGATAGATTCAGCTCTAATCACACGATTATTGCTTAAGTCTTGCAAGATGACATTCCCTTCAAAAAAATATTCTGAATTTTTAGGAGAATAGGTCACAATATTGGTCTCTCCCACATAGTGAATGCCATTTTCGATTAAATCAAATTTCACATCGCCTTTGGCAATATATTTTTCAGCTTTTTTCTTATCGTTAAAGAAGACTGTTATTTTCGAAGCATTAAATTCATTGCTACCTTGTTTAATCTTAGCATTACCTTCAAAATAAGCTTCATGATTTATATCATTGGCATAAAAATGGTCAGCCTTAATATCAACAACATCTGCGACTAAATGTGAGCCATAAAGACACATAAATAATATAAAAAGTTTTTTCATCACACCTATACCCTATTTTTTTACCATTATAGCGTTTTAAGAAAAAATGATAAAGAGTTTTACTGATATAATGTCATCAACTAACTAAAGAGAGAATAATCTTAATGAAAAAACACTACTCCTCAATGATTTCGAGTGCTTTTGGTAAATTTGCCTCGAAACCTTTTTCCAAGCCTGTCCAAAAAATAATTAATAACAGCTATGTTAAACTTATGGGCTTAGATATGTCTGCCTTTGATACGCCAGAAAATTACCCAACACTTAACAAGCTATTTACACGTTCATTTATTAATCCACCTCAAATTCCTCAAGAGCCTAATATTTTAATTTCTCCCGTAGATGGATTGGTGACTGATTTTGGTGAAATTTGTGAAAACAAAGCTTATCAAATTAAAGGTATGGAATATGACATCACAGAACTTTTCGGAGAGCATCACCAAAAATCAGCTTTAGCTGTAGAGGGTGGACAATTTGTAAACCTCTACCTCTCGCCAAAAGATTATCATCGTTATCATATGCCTGATACCCTTA
>JALSQB010000050.1 GCA_026985655.1 Campylobacteraceae bacterium
AGGTGTTGTTTCCCACCACAAGTAACTCTTGACTTGTAAGAAGCTCTAAGAAGAGTAAAAAAAATAGGATAAATTTTTTCATTAGAACAGCACCGAAAAAGAGTAAACCATTTGATTGATGGGTAAAATAGAGTGTTTGATGTATTCAGCTTTTAATGCCATGTTGGGCGTGGGACGATAAGCATACCCAAAGAGATAGATGTTTTCCTCCACGTTTAGCCCATTATCTTTGTAGCGTTCCACTCGTGCTACGGCATCTTGATGCTCTTCAAAGTGCCATGTTGCTTGGGCATAGCCACTGTAAGGTACAGTATAGTTGGCACTGCTCTCTTGCATAAAAACTTCACTCTGTAAACCTACATTTTCACCATCATACTGTACTGCTAAACCTATATAATTAAAATTATGTTCTAAAGTATCTTCATAGCTTCCTGTTGATACGTGCCAAAAGAGGTCATCTTCTTCGCCATAGTAGGCTAAAGAGAGATGTTCTTTAGATTCAAGAGAGTTCTCTTGATGGGTGAAGTCACTATTTTTTTGTAGGGTGACAGAGAGTTTATTATTTTTATTAATCTTCTGTTCAAACATTGCTCCAAAGGTATAGCGAGGGAAAAGTTTACCAATAAGATGGGGTTTACTTATGGTATCTTCCAAAATGGGAATGGGGGCTAAGTTCCAAAAACCAAGTTGAGAGTTAAATCGTCCTACTCTAATCATCTGTTTTTCATTAAAATTGTAAGAGAGTTGAAAGCGTTCCACATAGAGTTCAAGCTTACGACTCTCTTGGCTTTTAAAATCTAAAGTGAGGTGAGAGAGTTCCACTTCAGCTAAAAAATCAAAACGGTTTTTACTTGCAGAAGCTAAGATCGCAATGTCATCAATGAGAAAACTAGGCTTTGTACTACTATCATAGCTCATGTCTAAGTACCCCCCAATATTGAGGCTACTATCAGGTATATTCCAGCCATAGCCTAACGCGTTATCTGCACAAAGAGAGAGTGTTAAGAGTATGATTAAATTTATTTTTTTGAACATCTGGCTTCCTTAATATTTACATTATAAACTATCTTTATGAAGTTTGTATGAAGATAACTGTTAAAAATTCATAAAAACTTCATAAAACTACTCTATAATTAATTAAAATATTTACTAGGAGTACCATTATGATTAAAAAAACACTAAGCACTTTATTACTTTCAACCTTTGCTGTTATGGCTTTAGAGACAGGAGATGCTGTTCCCCAAGCCATTCAAGATGAACTTAAACTACAAGCCAATCAAACTTATGTCATAGACTTTTTTGCTTCATGGTGTAAGTCTTGTAAAAAAGAGTTGCCTTTAGTAGAAAAAGTAGCCAAAGAGAATGTTGCCAATGTTATTGGGGTCAATGTAGATAAAAAAGAAGAAGATGGCAAAAAGTTTGTGAGCGATTTGGGGCTTACTTTTCCTGTTATTTATGACAATGATAAAAAGTTAGTAGAGGCTTTTGACCCTATGGGGTTTCCTGCTATCTATTATGTAAAAGATGGCAAAGTGGTCAATGTTATTTTTGGAGCTGTTGATGATATTGATGAACAAATTAAAAAAGATATGCAGGAACTTAAATGAGAAGTTTCATTTTATTAAGCCTCTGTTTGTCACTTTTTGTGGGGTGCTCATTTAAAAATGTCAAGCCATGGCAAAAAGAGAGTTTAGCCAAACCCATTATGCAGTTTGGAGGTATTCATGAAGCTGTGAGCAAATATGAAGGGCATGTCTATTACTCCAAAGAAGCTGCACGAGGGGGTAGTGGTGTAGGTGGAGGAGGTTGTGGATGCAATTAAATAAATACTCACTCATTGCCATTTTAGCCTTAAGTAATCACGCTTTGCTTTATGCTGAAAACTATGTCACCGTTGATTTTTTACAATACAATGAAAATGACAATCGTGTCGCCGTGTCAGCTCCCTCTTTTGGGCTTAGTTATGACATTGGAACCGACCTTAATATTAAAGCAGATTTTGTGAATGATACCATTACAGGAGCAACCCCTGTGTGGCAATTAACAATGGCTGATACAAGTTCAGGGGCTAGTGGACAAGTAGTGAACAATACGGGTGACTATGTCTATAAAAATCAAAGCTTTACCGATACACGAAATGCAGGTTCACTCTTGGTCACACGTCGTTTTAAAAATCGTGATGAATTAACCGTAGGGGCTAATTTTTCTAGTGAAAGTGATTATGAATCTAAAACATTTTCAGCTGACTATATGCACTATACTGATGCTTCTCATAATCGTTCCATTAACCTTGGTATTTCTGGGGCATTTGATGAGATTTTAGTTAAGTCCGTTGCCAATGGTGGTAAATATAGAGGTGACGATGATGATAAAAGTTATTATAAAGATGATGACGATTATGATGGGGAATCGGGAGCGAGTCAAAAAGAGACCTCTAACACCATTAATCTTCAGCTAGGAGTCAATCAGATACTCAATGAAACCTCCTCACTTAAGCTTGATGCTTTTGCCGTACTCTCTGCTGGGTATTTAACCAACCCCCATCAAAGAGTTGTGCGAAACTATAATAGTGCTTTCCAAAAATTAGGCGATGAAAGCCGACCCGATAAACGAACAGCTTATGGTGTGGCACTGAAGCACATTATGCTTTTAGGCGATAGTGTGAGTCTCAATAGTAATTACCGTTACTACACGGATGATTGGCAGATTCAGTCAAACACGCTTGAAGAGAATGCCTATTATGAAGTGAGTAAAGATTTAACCCTTGGAGCAGGGGTGAGGTATTACACCCAAACATCAGCCTCTTTTTACAATGCGTCAAAAGACCATTTCACCGATGAGACCTATGCCTCTAGTGATGAACGTCTAAGTCAATTTGACGCACTCACTTACAAAGGAAGCCTTGATTACAAAATAAACGATAATCTTAGCTATAATCTAGGAGCTGAATTCTATGAACAATCGACAGGATTAAAAGCCACCATGATTACCACAGGAGCCAAATATCACTTCTAATAGCACGTCTAAGCATATCTATAAATTTACCGTTATGACCTCACCTTGTGAGGTTCATATCTATGCTCAAAATAAAAGCCATTGTGATGAGGTGGCTAAAAAGATTTTACTTATGGCAAAAGGCTTAGAGCAAAAATATAACTTTTATGACCCAAATTCCTATCTTTGGGCTTTAAACCAACGAAAAAGCAATGCTTTAGATGCACAAACCAAAGATTTACTTAGTAGAGCCAAACTTTTTTACACCCAAACTAAGGGAATTTTTGACATTACAGCAGGAACACTCACCCAAAGCCGAAAACTCCCTACACTTGATGAAGTAGAAAAAGAGATGAAACGGCTAGAACCTTTTGTAGGAGTGGAGCATTTTAAGATTAAAAAAAACAAACTCATCTTTGACAACCCTCATACCCTCATAGACTTAGGAGGTTTTGTCAAAGAGTACGCCGTTGATTTGGCAGTTAAAATCTTAAAAAAAGAGAAGATACTCTCAGCTCTTGTTAATTTTGGAGGTGACATCTACGCCTTGGGCTTAAAACCCAATGGCGAAAAATTTAGCATTGGGATTAAAAATCCTAAAAATCCACAAGCGTACATTACAAGTCTAAAAATTTCCAATGAAGCTTTAACCACTTCTGCCTCTTATGAACGCAAACATCAAGTAGAGGGGAAAGTGTATTCTCATATTATCTCTACTCAAGAGCTTCAAAATAAAATAATATCAGCTACGGTGATTGCCTCGACTACGGTGGAAGCTGGCGTTTTTTCTACGGCGTTTATGATAGATCCTAAATTAGAGACCTCATTAAAAAGAGTGTTGATTAATGAGAAGTTAGAGGTTCTTTAGTTCATAATATTTTATAATTCCATCATCTCTTTCTCACGCTTGGCTACAAATTCCCCTTGGATTTTTGCCATAGCCAAAGAGACACTCTCTATATTTAAAATGATTTTGTCAAATAGCATTATATTGTCACCTCGTAAATTTACTGTTACCCCTTCAATGTCACACTCTAGTACGGCTTTGGCATTTTCTCCTACTTCTACGACATGGGCTTTAAACTCTTGTCCAATATGTTTTTCAGCCCAACGTGCTAACTTACGGTCTCTAAAATCCCATTCGGCTTTGGTTGATTCACGCTCTAACTCTGAAACCCTTTGACAAAGTGGCTCTATGTTTCTTAGTAGATACTCATTTTGCTCTTTGTCCTCTTTGAGTTGAGATTTAATGAGTCGGTGTAAAATGAGGTCAGAATATC
>JALSQB010000051.1 GCA_026985655.1 Campylobacteraceae bacterium
ACGCTTTTAAACACCCCAGGCATTGAGCAGATACTTGAAGCTTTACAGTTTGATAACATCAATACTTTAGAGGAGATAAAAGCCAAAGTAGGTGAGATAGTTGCTAAGGAACTAGAGGGTAAAACTTTTGTGGTGCGTACCAAGCGTTCAGGAAAACACCCTTTTAACTCTTCAGAGATTGAGAGAACGGTTGGGGGATATTTGTTGGCACACTCTAAGGCTAAAGGGGTTGATTTAGAGCATTATGAGGTGATGGTACGCTTAGAGCTTATTAACAATCAGCTTAATATTATTACGGACAAACATTTGGCTTTGGGGGGCTATCCTATTGGGACACAAGGGGATATTTTGTCGCTTATGTCGGGTGGATTTGACTCAACGGTGGCTTCTTATTTGACGATGAAACGTGGGCTTAAAACGCATTTTATCTTCTTTAATCTTGGAGGAATTGCCCATGAGATAGGGGTGAAGCAGGTCTCTTTTTATTTGTGGAATAAGTTTGGGGCTTCGCATAGGGTTAAGATTATTTCTGTGCCATTTGATGATGTTTTAACGGAGATTTTTCGCTCGACACCAGAGACTTACATGGGCGTTACGCTTAAACGGTTGATGCTTATGGCTTCAGAGAAGATTGCTAAAGAGATGAACATAGATGCTTTGGTGACAGGTGAGTCCATTGCCCAAGTCTCTAGCCAAACTTTACGAAACTTAGCACTGATTGACGAGGCTACGAATATGTTGGTTATTCGTCCATTGGCTACGATGAACAAGCCAGAGATTATTGACATTGCGACCAAAATAGGGACACGCCGTTTTGCTGAAAATATGCCAGAGTATTGTGGGGTGATTTCTAAAAATCCTATTACGCACGGTTCATACAAACGCATGGCAAAAGAGGCACAACGGTTTAATTATGAGGTGTTAGACCAAGCTGTAAGTGACGCTAAAAGCATTTATGTTGATGAGGTGATAGATGATGTAAGCCAAGATGCCCCAATTGAGGTTATTAGCGACTTAGAGAGTGGAGAATATGTGGTGATAGATATTCGAGGAGAAGAGGCGAGTAGCACCCCTTTTGCGTGTTTAAACATTCCATTTTATAAACTCAAAACTGAATTTAAAAAACTACCACAAGAGAAAGAGTATTTGCTCTATTGCGAAAAAGGGGTGATGAGTCAGCTTCATGCCCAATATTTGTGTGATGCTGAAAATCGTCAAAATGTAAGGGTTTATCGACCAAAAGCCTAAGTAACAAATAGAGTTTTTAAGACATTATGATAAAATGCCGAAATTATTTCACATAAGTAGGTAAATTATAAAATGTTAAGCACAGTAAACATCGTTCAACGTTACGGTAAAAGAGTTCTTTTTGATAAAATAAGCATCACCCTTGATGGGGGAAAACGCTATGGTCTCATTGGGGCAAATGGGGCAGGTAAATCTACTTTTTTAAAGATTTTAGCAGGGCAAATTGAACCAACAGATGGGTCAGTTCAAATTCAACCTGGTCTTAAGTTGGGTGTTTTGGGTCAAGACCACTATGCTTTTGAAGAATTTAGTCTTAAAGACACGGTTCTATATGGAAACAAAAAACTCTATGAGGCACAAAAAGAGAAAGAGAAACTCTACATGGAGGGTGACTTTGAAGACGAAAAAGTCAATGAACGCCTTGGTGAGTTAGAGATGATTTGTGCTGATGAAGACCCGATGTATGAATCAGATGTTAAGATTGAGAAACTTCTTGAAGCCTTAGGATTTGATGTGGCAACGCATGATGATTTGATGTCCTCTTTAACAGGGGGTGACAAAGTTAAGGTGTTGTTAGCACAAGTACTTTTCTTACAACCAGATATTTTACTACTTGATGAGCCTACCAACTCACTGGACATTGAAACTATCTCTTGGTTAGAGCGTGAGCTTAAGCGTCATGAGGGTGTGATGATTGTTATCTCTCACGACAGACACTTTATTAACAATGTAGTAACGCATATTTTAGACCTTGACTTTCAAAATATTAGAGAGTTTACAGGTACTTATGATGATTGGTACATCGCTGCCAATCTCATTGCCAAACAAGCTGAGACAGACCACGCCAAAGCTTCTAAAGAGAAAGAGGAGCTTGAAAAGTTTATTGCGCGTTTCTCTGCCAATGCCTCTAAAGCCAAACAAGCCACTTCTCGTCAAAAGCAGTTAGATAAGCTGGACATTGAAGAGATTAAACTCTCTTCACGTCGTGACCCCTCTATTATGTTTAAACCTCACAGAGATTTAGGAAATGAGATTTTAGAGGTGAGTAATCTGGCTAAAGCTTATGATGATTTACAAGTTTTTACCGACATCTCATTTAAAGTCAATGCTCCTGAAAAGATTGCTATTATTGGGGGAAATGGGGTTGGAAAAACCACGCTATTAGAGATTATTATGGACAAACTAAAAGCTGATTCAGGGTCATTTAACTGGGGTCAAACGGTGACTACTTCGTACTTTCCTCAAAACTCAACAGATTATGTCGTAGGAACAGAGACGCTTTACGATTGGATTCAAGGGCATGACCCAAAATGGCATATTGATGAAATTCGCCAATGTCTAGGGCGTATGCTCTTCTCTGGTGAGGAGCAAAGCAAAGAGGTAGGTGCTTGTTCTGGTGGAGAGAAACACCGTGTAATGCTTAGTAAAATGATGATGGACGATGCCAATTACCTTGTAATGGACGAACCAAACAACCACTTGGACTTAGAAGCCATTGTTGCACTGGGTGAAGCATTACATAACTACAAAGGTGGGGTTATTTGTGTCTCTCACGATAGAGAACTTATTGATGCCTTTGCCAATCGTATTATTAAAATCAATAAAGATGGAAGTATTATTGATTTTGAGGGTACTTATGAAGAGTTTATTGTGGCACATGAAGGCTAAGTAAAGCATACTTTTTAAGGAAGTGTGCATATTTTGATAAAATAGCATAAAAATAACTTTATTTAATACTTAAAGATTAAATTTTATATGAAATAAGTATAATTTTAAAATTTTATTTACCTAAAAGGCTTAAGTATGAAAAAAATAGATGTTTTACAAAATATTCGTGCTGCAAAACGTGCACATACTGAATGGGTAGAGAAAGCCAAAAGTTTGGTTAATGGTTTAGAAGTTAAAAAAGAACAAATCCCACTAGAGGTAACAACTTGTAGCTTTGGGAAGTGGTTTTATGGTGATGGACAGATTTTACTCGCTTTCTTTTCAGAAGATGCCATTAGCAAAATGGACACGAAACATAAAGAGCTACATGATGCATATATGAAAATTTTTAAAATCTATTTTCCTCAATATACAGGCTCTTTTTTACTCAAGTTATTTAGCAAAAGAGTTAAACTTTCGGTTCATGATGAAGATATGGCATTAAATGCTTTAACAGAGTTAGAAGAAATTTCAAGAGAGCTTATCTCTTATTTGAATATTATAGAAAAAAAATTAAACTCCATAGATGAAGAGACCTTTGCTAAATATGTTTAACTTTTCTGTGTTACAATAAGAGATGAAAAAAACAATATTACTTTTACCAATTTTACTAAGCACAGCTCTTTTTTCTCAATTTAACTACAATATTTCACCCATAACATCAGAAGTAAAAGAGCGAATGCTTCAAGCCGACTCATGGCGAGAGAGTTGCCCCATACCTTTGTTAGACTTACGTTATGTTCAAATGAACTATTTAGACTTTAATGGTGAAACACAATCGGGTGAAATAATCGTTCACAAAGAGGTGGCTGATGAGGTGGTAAGCATCTTTTCTGAACTCTACGAGATTGGCTACCCCATAAGACAAATGCGTTTGGTTTCTGACTTCAATGCCGATGACTGGGAATCCATAGATGCTGATAACACTTCAGCCTTTAACTGCCGACCTGTTACAGGAAACAAGAAAAAGTGGTCAAAACACGCTTATGGACGAGCCATAGACCTTAACCCTCTTGAAAACCCTTATGTCTCACGCACAGGTCATATTTCGCATAAAGCATCACTCAAATATAAAAAACGCCGACACCGAAAAAACACCAATGCTGACAAAGCCGTTTTGCTTAAGCGTGACAAAGCGACTAAAATTTTTAAAAAATATGGCTGGAGTTGGGGTGGTGATTGGCGTACCATTAAAGATTATCAGCATTTTGTAAAAAAGTAGATACTATTTATGTTATGGCTATGCTATAATATATTGATTTCTAAAGAGAAAAAAGGGGTTTTATGGAAAATATAGATTTGATTTTAATCGTCA
>JALSQB010000052.1 GCA_026985655.1 Campylobacteraceae bacterium
CAACCCCAATAGGGTCGCTTTGAATGTATCGACCAGTAACAGGATTATAATCACGATTTATATTATAGTGAGTAGATGTTTCAGCATCAAAGTACTGCCCAGGAAATCTAAGATTAAAGTTAATATCGCCAGTAGCTTTGCTCTCTCCAAACGGTTTACTCTCCCATTTCCAAAGAATTTTAGCTTCTTCATTATTTGTAGCAACTCTTCTGCTTGTGTCTAGGTGGTCGGCATAGACTCTTCTTGTTTCGTTTGCTGTCATTGTCGCTATTGGGGTTGAGTTCAAATAAACATACTCTTGACGGCTGTCATTGCTAAGATTGAGTTTATAATCTCCAATCAACATATGCCCATCATAGATGAAATAAGTCTTAACACCATTAACTGTTTTACTAACTCTTTTATTATCATAATTGTATTGGTAGGTGACATTGTTGTCTATGGCTGTGAGTCTGTTTCTACTATCGTAGCTGTAAGTATGTTTATCATCTTTGATGATGTTTCCAGTTTTGTCATACTCATAGTTAATATCTTTTGTATCAGTACTGTTTGACTCTTTTATTGAGTTTAAGATATTTGAGTTTAAAGCATAAGTAAAGAGTTTAGTCTTATTATTCTCTTGATTTTGGTTTAGTCTATTTCCATTGGCATCATAGACAAAGTTTTGAAAGTCTGTAGCATTTTTCTCATAGCTTGTGAGTCTGTCTAAGTTGTCATAAGCAAAGACTCTTTTCATACTATCAGCTGTTATGGCTGTAATGTTTGAGACAACATTATAATTCACTTCTTCGGTGTAGTTAGGGTAGCTAAGTTTTGTAACTCGTCCGTTTGTGTCATAAGTTCTTGTATGTTTTGAACCATCGGCGTACTCATAGCTTTGCAGTCCATTGTCATTGGTTTTAATATTTTTTATAAATGGTGTGCCATCTATACTAATACTCACAAGTTCCCCTTTATCATCATACGCATACCCTATAACTTTTCCACTTGGGTAAGTCTGTGTGGTCATTCTATCATATTCATCATAAGTGTAGCTTGTAGTAAAGCGTTGGTTTGCGATGGTTTGGGTTTTTGATTATACAAGAGAGGAAATCACCTCTCTTAGCCTTGTGTGTTTATCATCATAATCGAAAAAATATTAATGTAGTTCCAAAAACTTTGAAGACTCTCTTCACTTACAGTAGCTTCTAAAGGTTTGAGTGCCTCTTCAAAACAGGTAAGCCAATGGAGTCGTGCTTCAGCCGTAATGGCAAAAGGGGCATGTCTTCCACGCATTTGAGGCATTCCTCTGTTTTGGTTAAAGTATGCAGGACCACCACAAATTTGGATGAAAAAATCAGCCGATACTTGGGCAGCTTCAAGCATTCCCTCTGTATCAGCAGGAGGGAAGATACCTCGAACAGGGCTTGTGTCTAAACAGGTGTAGAGTCTTGTTAGTAAATTACGAATGCCTTGTTCTCCTACTTGGGGTAAAAAATTTTGGTCTGGTTTTTGCACAGGGGGAATAAAATTTGCATTGTATGGGGTAATGGTATAGTTCATTATTTTCCTTAATTTTGATGGATAATTTATAGTCAAATATAACTTAAAAGTTTATTGGAAATGAGTTTAAGAAAAGGAAGTAGCTTTCACCATGACCAAATAGGGTCAGTGGGAAAATAAAATATAAAGTAAAAGCTATCTAATGAGAATATTCAAAATTAATTGATGAAGGAAAAAAACATATTACTAATTCTCATAGGGGAATTATAATAGATACTTGTGTTTTAATTGTGAAAAAATCGAAATTCTTTTTTAAAATGTTGAAATTTATTTATGTTGAAAATTGTACATCATTATGGAGGCTGCTACGGCGACATTAAAACTCTTGACATGTGCTTGCATTTCAATATGAACTACCTTATCACAAAGTGCTAAAATCTCTTTTGAGATGCCGTGTCCCTCGTGTCCCATGAGTAAAACCCATTTGTTTGTTAGCGTTACTTCAGACAAAGGTGTAGAGTTTTCGGTAATCTCAGCTGCGTAAATGGTATAGCCTTGTGATTTAAGTCTTTGAAGTGTTTGCTTAATCTCATCATAGATATGAACCTTTAAACGACTTGCATACCCCATAGAGACACGTAAGGCACGTCTGCCAAAAGGGTGGGGTGATTGTTTGGGTAGAAGATAGGAATTAATGCCAAGAGCAGAGGCTGAACGGGCGATTGAACCCACATTTTCACCAGAGGTGATGTTGTCCAACATAACAATGTTATCGTCCAACTGCCCAAGTTCTACCTCTTTTGGGCGAATACCGTGTAACATAACATTGTGATGTACTTTATGCCCCACTATGGTCTGCATAAGCTCTTTGGTGGCAACATAGCATTTAGCAATATTTTTACTTTTAATAAGTTCTCTAAACGCATCATAGTAATCTTGCGTAGCAAAAATACTTTTGACCTCAATATTGCTTTCTAAAATAAGATTAACAACTTTAGAAGAGTCTGCGACAAAAGAGTTGTCGGCTCTAAAAGCATTGTCACGAAGTTGTTGGTAAATGAGGAGTTCGGGAAGATTTATATCTTCTATGCTAATTAATTTCATATCGCCATTATAATCTTACTTCTGTATGTTCAACGTTAATTGATGTTTGCCTATATGAAGTTTTTGCTTAGCTTTGAGTTGCGATAAGGCAGTGAGCTTAATGGTGTTTTTATCAATAAACTCAATGTCTATGTTAGCAGGATAAGCAATATTGTGCAACAAATCAACTTTTGAGCTTGGTGGAAAATAAAACACATGTGCTGTTGATGCTTTCATCGTAAAGACGGTATTGTTATCTTTAACAATATGTAAAGGCATCTTAAAAGTTTGGGTTTTAAAATACCACTCTTTATTGACAAGCTTATGGTCAATCATCGCTGAAAACTTGACATGATATTGCGTGTTCCATTTGAGTCTTTCCAATGGGAAAAGTACAAAATCTAGCTTTTCTAAACGTCTGTTTGGGTCTGTTTTATGATTAAGAATTAAACTGTTTTTGACTTGAACGCCTTGATTGTCATAGAGTTCAAATTTTAACAGTTTCCCCTCTTTATGGTAAAACGAATTAAAAAAAATACTAATAGGAAAACCACTTACTTTATACTCTGGTAGTGGGTCTGGAAGTTCATCAAAAAAAGCTGGAGGCACTTGTGTTTGCCCATCAAAAGGGTAAATCACAAACGCTTTGTTTCGTTGCTTGTTTATGTTGAGTGCTTTATTTAAATTTTTTTGTGTAATGTTACTTTTCTTTTTATAGAGCTGTTCTAGTGCATTGGAACTCATATCGTAAACAAAAGCTGTGTGCGTTTTTTTATTTGGATTTTGACTAATACCAATACCAATGGCATCAGCCCGAAAGTCCAAAAATGCCAAACGGTGGTAAATGGCAGCAAAAAGACCATTGATAGACTCTTTAGCATTTGGATTACTGGTAGAAACATCTTCAATCACTTGTGGCGTAGCATAACCAGCATAACTAACACGAGAAGAGGCAAACTCTCCTGTAAAGTCTTTATATTTGGCATCTTCTCTATGTCCATAGGTGAGGTGATGGGTTAAGTAGTCGGCATGATTTCTACTAGCTGTATTGAGTTGAGCATTACTTGTAAATGGAATGAGTCCTGCCCCTTGTCGTAGTTTATTGAGGTAATTGAGTGCATTTGTTTCTTCATATTTTATGTTAAGCGTTGGTGCTTCTTTAATGGTAAGCTTGGGAGTAATAGGTTTAGCTGAAACATAATAGAGGTAAATAGCAAAAAGCGTAAATGCTCCCATGATAAAAGTATGTAGTTGTTTTTGCATATTCACCCCTATGGTATTACTAGACCTATTAAAAGGTCGTACATTATTTATCCCAAAATAATTATAACATAAAAAAATATATTTTAACTAATTTAAATTATATTTTTTAAATATTTAACTATTGAAGTCATTTATTATGAAAATATCATTTTTTAAATGATGGTGCTTGGGTTGCTTTTACTTTTTTCCTTTGCTCATGAGATAATTCTTTTAATCACTTCTAGCTCTTCTTCAATTGTCTCGATAGTAGGCAACTGTGCTTTCAAATCATCAGGAATTATGATGTACCCATTTCCAAGTTCAAGTAGATAATGTTTTTAACCAACTACTCCTCTATATCGTGAAATATTTTACCACACTCATTTAATTTAAATATCTCTTTTTCTACTGATAATGTTTTAAAGTATAATTTATTTTAGAACTTGTCCATTTTAACTT
>JALSQB010000053.1 GCA_026985655.1 Campylobacteraceae bacterium
TTAAAGATGTGGCATCTCATAGACTAGAAGCTTGGATTTATGCGATAATTCCTTTTTTAGTTATTTTAACAATTTTTATGTTTAAAGATGAGGGACGAACCCCTGGGGCTAGGTCACAAGGCTTAAAGGTTATTGAGTTCCATTCTCTAAAAAGCCCCTCTTTGTTTTCTATTGTCTTTAGAAATCTTACTCTAATCTTGACCCTTATTGTCCCTATCTTTTGGCTGCTTCCTTTTTTTAGACAAGATGCTCGAAGCTTACATGACTTGCTCTCTGCTACGTGTGTTATTGTTGATGCTAATCCTCCTCAAAATAAAATGTCTGAAAAATCTTAATGCGTATTACGCTTTCACTTTTTTATTTTGCTTACTTTGCGTTGGTGGGCGTTTATATTATGTTTATGCCCACGGCTTTAAGTAGCTTTGCGTATAGTAAGTTTGAAATTGGGGTCATCTATACTATAGCACCACTGATGCGTTTTTTACTCCCTTTTATTTTCAAGTATTATGTTAAGCTTACAGAGAATATTTTCTTATTATCTCTCTGGTTTACTTTTTTAAGTTCTCTTCTTTTTTGGGTAACCATTGAAAATTTTTATTTACATCTTTTGTCCAATGCGCTTTTTGGGGCTTCTATGGGGGTTATTTTACCTTATGTTGAAACCATCTCTTTACAACAACTTTCAAAAAAAGTTTATGGTAAAGTGCGTCTTTGGGGGTCAATAGGGTTTATTTTAGTTGCATTGTGGTTGGGCAATACAAATGTCTCTGCTATTCAAACAATCTATTATTTGTGCTTTACTGGACTTTTTACAGGACTTTTTGGCTATTTTGTACGGCAATATGATACCGATAGAACAATCCAAGAAGAAGAGGATAAAGGTTTCTCATTAAAAAAATATTGGGCTTTTTGGACAAGTATGTTTCTAATGCAGGTCGCCTTTGGAGGTTTTTACACTTTCTTTACCATCTATGAACTAGAGCAGGGGATTAGTAAAGAGATTATCTCTTATCTTTGGTCTTTTGCTGTTATTTGTGAAATCGCTATGCTCTATTTTCAAGGTGCATTACTTCAACGAAAGCTTTTATTACTTTTAAAGGTTGCTACCCTCGTAACAGCCTTTAGATGGCTTATGCTCTATCTCTTCCCTACTTCCCTAGGGATAACCTTTTTTAGCCAATCTCTACACGCCATAAGCTTCGCCTTATACCATACGGCTTCGATTACCTATGTTTTTTCTCTTTATCATCAAAAACGTTTGGCACAACAATTTTATTTAGGGATTTCGTTTGGCTTAGGAGGAGGTGTTGGGTCACTTATTGCAGGGTATTTTTATGGGGAGTATCTCTTTTTAATAGAAGCGTTTATTACCCTACTCGCATTCATGATGTTGCTGGTACATGATAAGCGTAAATCATCTATTCCAAGAGCTGTAAACTCTTAGAATAGCTTTATTAGATTTTATATCTCACCACGCTCAACACGTGTTGAGTATTCTGTTGCTTTTCCTTGGGCTAAATCTTTAGCTTGTGATACCCACGCTTCACGTTTAATTCTTCCAGGAAAATCCATGGCATTGTCTAACCATGAAATCTCTTCTTCTGAAAGATTGGCAATTTGGTCAAAGTGATAGATACCTGTCTCATTAAGTAGGGATTCTAAGACTTTACCTATCCCTTTGATGAGTTGCAGATTGTCTTTACCACCCGCTCTAGGTTCACTTAAAAGTGTGGGTTGTGTACCAACTACTTTAGGCATATCTGAATTTTTATTGACAATATTGTCAATATGTAACTCGTGGCTATTCTCTCCACCCTTATTACATTTGCTTTGCTTGGCACATGTCGCCTTGCCGATTAAATAACCAATAACTCCTCCGATTAACGCTGCCAAAATAAGACAGATAATAATTTGTGATGCAACTTCAAACATGTTATTCTCCTTTAACTTTAAATTCAACTCGACGGTTTTTACGTCTGTTCTCTTTGGTATCATTGGATACAAGTGGCTTGGTAACACCATAACCTACGGCTGTAATACGTGAAGCATCTATATCCATACTAATTAGACTTTGTCTCACACGCTCTACTCTTTTTTGAGAAAGGCTAAGATTGTATGCTTCATTACCTGTGTTGTCTGTATGTCCACCAATTTCAATGTGTACATTAGGATACTCTTTTAAGATGTCAGCAATATTACTAATGGTTTTAATACTTTTTTCGGTTAATCTGGCTTTATTAACTTCAAAATTAATATTTTCTAAGTCAATAACTTTTTTGATTTTTTCTTCTATTTTTTTAGCTTGGGCTTGGCGTGCTTTTTCTTCAGCTTCTTTTTGTGCCAATTTTTTAGCCTCTGCTTCAGCTTTTTCTTTTGCCAATTTTTGAGCCTCTGCCTCTTTTTTCTCAGCTAAGATTTCCAATTCTTCAGCACTTGGTTTAGGTATTATCACTTGTGTGTTATTCTCATATTTAATAGAAGAGTTCTGGAGCAGTGTCTCTATCTCATCTTTGGCTTTTTGGCTCTCTACACTACCACCAACTGTTAAAAGCTTATTTTCATATTGAATAAAACCATTCGTATAGGTATTTTTAAACGGCTCAATGAGGCTATTGGTTAATGCTAATAATTCTCTATTTTCAATGAGCTTAGCATCAATTACAATATGTTTTCTAAGGTCACTATTGTTTAAAGTAGCAATGAGTTTATTGGCATTTTTATCAGAACTAAAAACACCTTGAATGGCAAGTAAATCAGCCTTTTTCTCAATTTTAAATTTTATTGGTTCGGTAGGAACGAAGCGTACCTTGGTTTTATTTTCCGTTTCAAGTGTTGAATTTGCAAGTAGGGTGCTTACATTGTCTTTATCAGAAATACTGTTTACCGTACCTTCTATGCTTAACTTGTTATCTTGCAAGGTAATTGAACCATCAAGATATTTTGTTTGGAAAATAGGAATAAGCTTTTGTGTTAATTCAAGGGCTTTACTGTTTGGGCTTAGATGTTCATTGATGCTAGTACCACCACTTAAATTATTTGTTTTAAGTATGCTCAGTATTTGCTGAACCTCTGATACTTTTGAAAATTTTCCTTTAAGCTCAAAAGCCTCTTGGTGTTTAATAAGTTGGTAGTTTATCGGTTTTGTGACTACCTCATTAACAGGTATCAATACCGTGTGTTTTGAAGCTAATATTGCACGTTTTTCTGCTATTTGACCACTGTGTGAACGAACACATAGTATGATTAATAATAACAGTAAAAACAACAATAAAGCTATCATCTTATTGCTTCTCATTCTCTCTCCTTTATCAATAAAATTATGACTTAAAAAAAGGCTAAGTCTTTTTATTATATAGGTTTAGAAGTAAAGTTTCCTTAAAAGAAGTTTTTTTAGAAGAAATATAGTAGAAATTTATTTTTTTATGGGAATTTCTAGTACACAAGGTACTAGAAATTTTTTTTACGCCATAAAAATAACAGGTCGAATAATAGGATAACGCTTTTTCGTTCTCACCACAAATTTACGGACAATAGAGGAGATATTATCTTCTATGTTTTTAACGCTTGAGAGTTGTTTCTCTTCAGCACTTAGTAAAAATGTCTCTATGAGATTTTCAATTTCATGCCCAAAACGTCGCTCCTCTTTAGCAGGAACAAGCCCTGCTGAATTAACCATAGGCTTACCTATGAGTTTTTTGGTCGATTTGTTAATCTGTAAGGCAATATTGACAATACCATCTAGTGAAAGTTTTTGTCTATCTTCTACCACATCGGCTTGAATCTCTTTATTATTTTGGTTATCAATGTAACTTTTACCACTTTTAACCGTTTTTACTTTTTTAAGATATTTGGTAGCAATCTCAATCTGTTCACCATCGCTCATAAGTAAAATATTTCTAGGATCTACCCCACAGTCAATGGCTGTTTTAGAGTGCTTGTTGATGTGGTTGTACTCACCATGAACAGGCAAGAAGAACTTTGGTTGAATCAATCTTAAAATCAACTGTTGTTCTCCTTTTGAAGCGTGTCCAGAGACGTGAATATTTTCAATGTCTTTGTAGTGTAC
>JALSQB010000054.1 GCA_026985655.1 Campylobacteraceae bacterium
CAGGAACTTGTGGTCTATGTTGTGCATCTAAAATCAAATAGGCTTAATGAGTTTGAATATAAGTTTAGAGCAGAGCATAGCCTAGAACATAAACAAAAATCAGTAGCAAAAGCTTTAGAGGGGACAAAAGAGACCTCTTTGCATCAACGCTTATGTGAAGCTTCATCACTCTTTTTTAATATGAAAAAGCTAAAAGACAAACCCATAGTCTTACTTGGAGATTTTAATGACAAAGAGTTCTCGTTAATTTTTGATGCTTTGGCAAATCCTAAATATTATGATGCAAAGAGCCAAGAGGAGGTGTTACTCAAAGATGCTTCTTATGAATATAGACAGATTGAAGCAAATCCTCACCCTGAAGCCAAAGCACCACAACGAAAAGCGACAAGTTATTTTTTAGGCAAAGGCAATGTTTTGGATTATGTTTTTATCTCTAAGCATTTTGAGCTTAAAAAGTATGTTGTTTTAGATGAACATTTAAAAGAGCATGGAACAGATTTGTTACTTAAAAGTGACCATGCTCAAGTAGTTTGTGAAGTGCGTTTTAATTTAAGCGTTAGTGTTTAGATTGCTCGAAACTTTTTATCTCCATAATCATAAACTTCTAATGCCCCTGTACCGATGTTGTACCACCAGCCATGAATCTCCATTGTTCCTTTTTCTAAAGCTTCAACCACATAAGGGTAGGTCATTAATCGTTGGATTGAGAGTTGAATGTTGTTCTTTTCAGTAACTTCTGCACGATCTTTTTGGGGATTATTTAGGCACTCTAAAATGGAGTTGTGTTTAGCAGGGTAAGCCAGTTTTAGCCAATCATCTACATGAGAGAGTTCAATGTGTTTTTCATCTTCTGTTTTTTCATGATAGAGATGTTCACACGCACCACAAGCACTGTGACCTAAGATAATAAGGCTCTCTACGTGCAGAACATTAACTGCATACTCTATGGCTGATTGTGTTGCCCCTTGCGTTTGGTCATAAGGAGGAACAATGTTACCTATGTTGCGTGCAATAAAAAGCTCTCCAGGTGTGGCAGATAAAATCTTGACAGGAGAGACACGACTATCACTACAAGTGATAATCATGGAGTGAGGTTGTTGTCCTAAGGCAAGTTCATCAAAGAGTTTTTTGTTATCTTTAAAATACTCTTTTTTAAACTTTTTGTAACCCTCTAAATGTCTTTCTTTCATAGTACTATTTCCTTTTTTAAGATAAAAAAGATTATAGCATTTTTTGGGACAGAGTAGGGGAAAATTACATTCCCATGCCACCCATTCCACCCATGTCTGGCATAGAAGGAGATGGAATGTCTAAATCAGGCTCTTTAACGTCTGAAATAGTCGCTTCAGTAGTAAGTAGAAGGGAAGAGACAGAGGTGGCATTTAAAAGGGCAACTCTTTCCACTTTCAGTGGGTCAATAATTCCTGCTTCAAGCATATCGACATACTCTCCATTGGCAGCATTGAATCCAAAGTTTTCATTGTCTGATTCCATGACTTTATTGACCACAACACCTGCATCATATCCTGCATTGATGGCAATCTGTTTCATTGGTGCTTGAATGGCTCTTAAGATAATCTCAGCCCCAATCTCTTGGTCACCTGCAAGTGTTAGGTTTACTTTTGTACCTGCTTTAATGAGTGCAGCACCTCCACCGATGACAATTCCCTCATCAACAGCTGCTTTTGTAGCACTTAAGGCATCATCGACACGGTCTTTTTTCTCTTTCATTTCGGTTTCAGTAGCAGCTCCAACTTTGATGACAGCTACCCCACCTGCGAGTTTGGCTAAACGCTCTTCGAGTTTCTCTTTGTCATATTCGCTTGTGGTGTTCTCCACTTGAACTTTAATCTCTGCTACTCTGGCTTCAACAGCTTCAGGTGAACCTTTACCACCCACCACTACGGTGTTGTCTTTGTCAATAACGATTTTAGAACATTGTCCTAGTTCAGCTAAAGTGGCTTTTTCAAGTACAAGACCTAGCTCATCGGTAATGAGTGTTGCACCTGTTAAAATGGCAATATCATTAAGCATTGCTTTTTTACGGTCACCAAAACCAGGGGCTTTAACAGCTGTGATGTTGAGAACACCTTTTAACTTGTTGAGTACCAAAGTAGAAAGGGCTTCGCCCTCTACATCATCAGCAATAATAAGTAGTGGTCGCCCTGTTTTTTGAATTTGCTCTAAAACAGGTACTAAGTCTTTTAGTGAAGTAATTTTAGCGTCCGTTAAAAGAATTAATGGTTCGTCAATTTCACATGTCATTTTTTCAGTGTTGGTTACAAAATAAGGCGATAAATATCCTCTGTCAAATTGCATTCCTTCAACCACTTCTAACTCATCATTAAAGCCTTTTGCTTCTTCAACCGTAATGACACCATCTTTTCCTACTTTGTCCATCGCTTCAGCAATTAAGTTACCAATGCTTTCATCAGAGTTTGCCGAAATGGTCGCTACTTGTGCAATCTCTTTTTTATCTTGAACTTCTTGGCTCATTGTTTTTAAGACTTCAATAATGGCTTGAGTGGCTTTGTCCATACCACGCTTAACCTCAATTGGGTTTGCACCTGCTGTAATGTTTCTAAGTCCCTCTTTAAAAATAGAGTGTGCCAAAACAGTAGCCGTAGTTGTTCCATCTCCAGCTTCATCAGCTGTGTTCGAAGCAACCTCTTTAACCAATTGTGCGCCCATATTTTCGAGTGCATCTTCAAGCTCAATCTCACGTGCAACAGAGACACCATCTTTTGTAATATGAGGTGCTCCATAAGCTTTTTGAATAAGCACGTTTCGTCCACGTGGCCCCATAGTTACTTTTACTGCATCTGCTAGTTTGGTAACCCCTGTAAAAAGTCCTGCTCTTGCTTTGTCTGAAAAGTGTATATCTTTTGCCAATTTTTATCCTTATATTTCTTCTTTAAAATGAACAAAGTCCATTTTTAAATTCATCTCACTAAAGCTTCACCTACTGGTTCAGATATTAGAAAGATTTTCTTTCTAAAAAATGAGCTTCTAGCTCATTACTCCTAAAATATCGTCGCTACTCATAATTAAATACTCTGTTCCATTCATAGTGATTTCTGTTCCACCATACTTTGGAAACACAACAACATCACCTTCATTAATACCTGCTTCAACAGCCTCTTTACCAACAGCAATAACTTTACCCTCTAAAGGTTTCTCTTTGGCTGAATCTGGAATGTAGAGTCCAGATGCAGTTTGATTTGTTTGTTCTTCTCTCTCAATCAGAACACGGTTACCTAATGGCGTAAATGACATTTGGTTTCTCCTATATATTTATATTTTGGGGAATAGTAATAAATTTTTCATTAAAAGTCAATAGATTTAGCTAAAAAGTTCAATTAAGTTTAGTCATTATGGCTAAAGGTTTGAAAGGGAAATGTTTTTTACTTAAAATTACAATATTTCTTGACATAATAAACTATTTCAGCTAAAATTTCGACTCTTCAAACATAGGTGGTAAGGTAGCTCAGCTGGTTAGAGCGCTGGTCTCATAAGCCGGAGGTCGAGGGTTCGAGTCCCTCTCTTACTACCACTTCTTAATCTAATCCCATTTAAAACCCTCTACAAAGTACCTAAAAATAATAATCTAAAGCCATTTTATTGTTTTACCTACTGTAATGGATAGTAGTCATTACTGAATTTATCTGCTCAGTTCTTCTATACTAGAGATGTTTGATAAAAATTTACCAAAATTTTATTAATATTTTATAACCTATATAAACAAAATATGTTATACTTCATTTGTAGTAAAAAAGAGAATTACTACGAGTTTCATTAAATTTTAAGATTAAGTAGTATTATTTTTTTTAAAGATAAAATAATACTACCATATAAGAGAACCTTTCAACCCGTATGGTGTATCACCATTTATGTCGAGTTGAACAGTCCCAGATTACAAAGTACTAAGTTCCTTCTGTAAATTCCAACGAGCTTTTTGCTCATAAAGCTCATAAAAATAAGAACTTTTATAAATTGCCTCTTGTTCCAAAAAATGTTTTAAAACTCTTTTACGCCCAA